>CAMYVI010000172.1 GCA_947302185.1 uncultured Lachnospiraceae bacterium | reverse complement strand
TTGAGGCCGCTGAAGCCGTAGAAGAAACAGCCACAGAAGAGTCTGCTCCTGAAATAGATGCAGCCGCTGCGCTTGTCCGCGCATCGGCAGAGCAGGCAAATGCGGAAGCCGCTGAGGAGGCCGCCTGGAAGGCCGCAGCTGTTAATACAGACTCAGCAGACTACTGGAGGAAGGCTATTGACGCTACCAGAGGAGCCGCTCTCGCTGAAGCCGAAGAGGAAGCCGCATGGCGGGCGGCAGTCTCTAAAGAGACTGATGGAGCCGGAAAAGAAGCTTTTGGAGTAACAGATGAAAGCGATATAACAGATGAAACGGCTTCAGAGAAGACTGTGGAGGCCTATGAAGGCTCTTCAGATGACGAAGAAGACGCGGAAGATACTATGGCTGATACAGAAAACGAAACCGCTGAATCGGCAGATGCCGATACGGAGGACGAAACCGCAAGATCAGCAGATGCCGATACGGAAGACGAAACCGCTGAATCAGCAGAAGCCGATACGGAAGACGATGCCGCAGAATCAGCAGATGCCGGAACAGATGTCGAGGCAGAAAAAAATTCCGCCCCGGTTTCTCCCGAGGAAATTGCCAAAAATGCAGATGAGGAAGCCGAGCGCGCTCTGCAGGAGATGATGGCTTCATTCCTGAGTGAATTTGCGTCGTCCGGCAGCGAGTATAAGATGACTACGGATATTATTCCGGATGAGGATGATACCCGGGAAAATACTCCTGACAGGGAATCGAAGGTCGCGGCGGACGATAGAGAGCAGATGCTCGGCAAAGAGACGGATGAGTCTCTCGGCCTTACCCGCACGGAAAGTTTCCAGGAACTGCTGAAGAAGGCACTGGAAGAAGGCGGAAATTACGAGGAAGCAAGCCAGATCGTCATTTCTGACGAACTTGAGAGCCCGGAAGATGCTGCGAAGCGTACGGTCATGACCGCTCACGGACTCGATTACGAAGCGTCAGAAGAATATGAGGATGAGAGCGGGAATGAGGACGCTGCGGAAGGTACAGATGAGTCATCCGACGAAGAAGTTTCCGAAGAAACGGAAACGGCATACGGTGAGGATTCGTCCGAAGAGGCTTTTGAAGACGGTGAAGTTCCATCTGACGGTGCAGGCCTGGCAGATGTGAGCGATACGGATGAAGAAGATAAGCTTACTGCAGAAGGCGATTCAGATGACGGAACGGCTGATGAGAGCGGAGAGTCATTTGCAAATGATGCCGAAGATGACTCTCAGGAACCATCCGATGATGAAGACGGACAGGAAGTCGAAGGTGACTCTGAAGCCGAAGGCGAGGCTGAAGAATCCGGCGAGGAGGAAGCCGAACCGGTTCGTGAAGTGCCGAAAGTACTGGAACTCGTGGAGGTCGTTCCGAGAAAGTTCACCGAGGAAGAAGCGGAACTGTTCTCATATTTTGCAGAAATACCCGGTATGAGCGAACAGGCAACGTTAGCGCTTGCGGACATTCACAATAACGCGGGAGATAAGACGTCCAAATCCGGAAATGTTCTTATTATGGGAAGACAGCTTTCGGGTAAAACGCGTTTTGCCGACGCTCTGATCTGTGCAGCCTGCATGGATCTGGGTATCAAGGCGGCTAAGGTCGCCAAGGTAATCGGCGAAGATTTGAACGATAAGGACGCGGCGGAAATCGTAGATCGGATGGCCGGGGGATTCCTTCTTATTGAGGGTGCCGGAAGTCTCAGCGATGAGTTCGTCGAGAAGCTCAATACGGCTATGGAATTCCGCACGGACGGTCTTGTCGTTATACTTGAAGACGAAAAGGCGGATCTTAAGGACCTGCTGGATAAGCATGAGGAATTTGCACGAAAGTTCACTTCGAAAGTCATTATTCCGGTGTTTACAAATGACGAGCTGGTGACATTTGCGAGAACATATGCAAATGAACAGGGGTACAAGCTCGATGAAATGGGGACGCTGGCGCTTTATACCATGATCGGCGAGAATCAGAAAGATACTGAACCGGTCGTCGTAGGAAAGGTCAAGAAGATGATCGACCGTGCTATCGAGAAATCGAAAGGGCCGAAGATTGCATCGTTGTTCCGCAAGAAATCGGCGACGGAGGACGGCAGGAACTGGTTGAGAGAAAAGGACTTCAGAAACTGAAAAACGTAGTTTGAAAATGCCCGGCGCATTCACGTGATTTGGTCGTGAGAGCGCCGGGCTTCATTTTTTTTATCGTGAGTATAATCACGCGATGGAGAATAAAGGGATACAAAAGGCAGACCTACCCGAAAACTACCCCTGTATAGAATCCGGTTTCCTTGAATGGGAATATAGAATCAGATAATATTATTATATATGTCGCAGTATTCTGACGGAATGCTTAAGGAAATCATTTGATTCAGGTTAATCGGAAAAAGCTAAATTGTTTCCTCTAAACTGTTTCCTGACTGAGAAAAAATTCTTCGGAAGTGCAGCCGTTTCAGAGCATACTGCGTGTTTTATGCAAGAGAGATTGTAAAGGAGGCGCTATGAAAAAAAGCATCACAAAGCTGTTATCAATGATTTTGATTATCGCGATGATCCTTACTTCTTTACCGGTTTCAGCAGTGTTTGCGTCGGAAACGGATATCATGGCTGAAAATTCGATCAGCGACGATTCTGTACAGTACGAAGGCAATTCGGGAGCAGACGGTATATCGGTAGGAGCGGGTCTCAATACAGAAGCTGAAAACGGAGATCAGGCCGGTATCGTCTCATTCGGAGAAAATGGAGATCAGGCCGACAGCATTTTATCCGGTGAAGATGAGAGCCGGGAAGGCATTATTTCCCCGGCTGAGGATGAAAACCGGGCAGACGGCATTTCCCCGGCTGAGAATGAAAACCGGGCAGACGGCATTTCCCCGGCTGAAAATGAAGACCGGGAAGGCGGCATTTTACCGGATGAAAACGAGAATCAGGAGGAAGACCTGACGGACAATGCTCAGGAACAGGCAGCAGCCGTTGAGACGACTGTAGGAACGAACGCCGTCGTCCAGGCGTCGAAGTCCAACCAGGATCCTCCTTATGTCGGCGGGGCAACCAGTTTTGCGACAGGTCCCGCCAACCCGAGGCAGCCGAAAACGTATTATCTGGATTTGAATGAGAATGAATATCCGACCGCAGTCAGATGGGAATATTACGGAGACTATATGCAGGGCGTCGGTATCTTATATCCGGGCGACAAGCTTGTCATTATTCCGGAGGTGGATCCGAATCCCGGAAGAGACGGCTCTCATGGAAACCCCGGAAGGATTCTTGTGAAAGACGGCCAGTGGCAGGAACTGGTCAAGGGAGACCGGTTGGGACCGCTCCTTGTTTCAGGGTCCGTGACACTCGGAAAAGCAGTCGTACACAGCTATGTGACGGAGATCACGGTCGTAGACTGTCCGGTCATGTTCAATTATTCCGGAAGCGGTAATTCGGGCATCAGCGGGTGGGCTGTTGCGTATGAAGATGACTGGCCGAATCATGGCGCGAGTTATTGGTCGGGAGGCTCAATCGTATGGGTCGCTCTGCCGAACTACCATCCGGTTGAATACACATACGGAAATAATACGACCTATGATTATGAGATCGGGACAACGAGGGAGGTGCTGGACGAAACGACGGTGGCGCCGCTTGCAGAAACGAACCCATCTGTTATATTTGCAGAGGATCTTTCCTGCACGTACAATCCGATAGACGGCTGGACGACAGTGGGACCGGAATTTACAATTAATCATCCGATACTCAAAGGCTATGTACTCAGTTCCGTGTATGTCGAGAACAACTCGGAAGAGGACCGAAACTATCAGCCGACAAGGGTATCCGAAAGTGAGGACAGGTCATCGTCACAGTGGAGATTTTTCTTTAACGGGGCAAATGACTACAACTGGTCGTTTGACAATAAAAAGCACGGAAGCGAAGACGATCCGATCAGAATTCATATCAATTACAATGAGGCTAAGACGGTCGCCCTGAATGCAAACGGCGGCAAGATTGATGGTCAGGATGAAACGATTCATTCTGTCAAATCCAGGGGGAACAGGAATAACGATTTCAGCTGGCCAAGTACCCGCTTTGACCTTTCAAAGCACACACCGGTGCGGGAGGGATGGATATTTACCGGCTGGTTCGCGGATAAAAACTGTACAAAACTCATTTCTCCTGCCGGCTCCTCGAGTATGTACAGAGACTTTTATGACTATATAGAAGAGAACAATGTCTACAAAAAGAGCGGAAACACCAACTGCGCGGAAAACTTCGATATATATGCGGGCTGGGGCAATCCTGCCAATACGGATATAGGGGGAGCTGCGATCAGCAATCTTACCGAAAAGACATATACGGGAAGCGCTGTGACGCAGAATCCTACCGTAAAGATAAGCGGAACCACCTTGAAGAAGGGTACGGATTACGCTGTCTCTTACAAGAACAATATCAATGTCGGAACCGCTACGGTCTACGTTACCGGTAAAGGAAAGTACCGGGGCGTTGCAAGCTCGACTTTTAAAATCAATCCTATGCCGCTGACGCCTGTCATTACGCTGAGCCAGGCGGAATTCGTTTATGACGGTAAGTTCCACCGACCGGATTATACAATTTCAACGGCAGAAGGAGTCGCGCTCAGTCAATCTACAGATTACAACGTGTACGCTTATTCCCAGATAGACGCAGGAGAAGGAAAAGTTACTGTAAACCTCAGAGGCAACTATACGGGAACTGCTACAGCAACATTTAAGGTGCTGCCGCTTGCCGTAAAAGACTTCGATGCGGAGCTTGCTACCCGGGCTTACACATATGACGGCAGCGAGAAGAAGCCGTTGCCGAAAGGGTTCACGATTAATGACGAAAGTCCGTCCTATCAGATGTCCTATCAGAATAATGTGAATGCCGGTACCGCCAAGGCTACGATTAACCTGACAGGAAATTATTCCGGAAGCAAGACGCTTTCCTTTACGATCAAGAAAAAGACATCAGCGTGGAATGTGACGCTGGATACCACGGGCTTCAATCTTACATATTATCCGAACTGTCATTTTATGCCTCCGTGCATTGTTAAGGCGGGCAGTCAGGAGGTGCCGAAAGAGGATTATCTCGTGACTTATAAAGGAAATGATGCGGCGGGAACCGCAACGGCGGATGTTCTCGGCATCAATGATCGTGCGGGCTGGTACGGGAGCGCGACGTTTAAGATTGCGCAGCTTGATATTACAAATGCGGAATACTCGCCCATATCGGATCAGGACTGGACCGGCAAGCCTGTGACGCCGAGGGTAGTTCTCTGGTTCACGGGAGTTTATTACGGAACGGTCGCCTCTGATCCGTCCTATGCGGACGATTTTGATGTGATTTATAAAAACAATACAAATGTCGGCAATGCCTCCGTAACCGTAAAGGGAAAAGGCAATTATAAGGGGACGCTGACAATTCCTTTCAAGATCGTCGGTGATCCGGATGCGCCGCAGCTCACGGATATAAGCAGCGCATCTGTGGCAGGCGTCAGCCTCTCCTACGGGTATTCAGGAAAAGCATATACACCGACGCTCACTGTTACGGTCGATGGAAAGACTCTAACGAAAGACACGGACTATACTGTCAAATATGAGAATAATCTGAATCCCGGCACAGCAAAGATTACAATTACCGGTAAGGGAAATTATACAGGGACCAGAATCAAGACGTTTGAAATCGTTGACTGTGTCTCATCTCTTGTTTCCGGAAAGACATATCAGCTCATCCCGAAGAACAATTCGA
>CAMYVI010000171.1 GCA_947302185.1 uncultured Lachnospiraceae bacterium | reverse complement strand
ACAGCTATGAATTCCCGGGTCTGTCCGGTATGGACAAGATGAAGGGCATCATGGACAGTCTGCGTGCTGAAGCTCCGAAGGAATTCGCAGGCAAGAAGGTCGTCAAGGTAACAGACTATGCTAAGCCGGAAGAGACAGGTCTGCCGAAGGCCAATGTTCTCATTTACGGCCTGGAAGACGGCGCTTCCGTCGTGGTTCGTCCGTCCGGTACAGAGCCGAAGATCAAGACATACTTCACAACTCTCGGCAAAGATCTGGAAGAGGCTCAGGCTGAAAAAGATGCTCTCGCAGCAGCATGCCAGGCGATTCTCGCATAATTCCTGAACGAAAGATTGTAAAAACCAAAAGGGCAGAGGAAGGCGCAAGCCAACCTCTGCTCTTATTATTGTCTGCATTCGGCGACAGCAGGTCAGGATTAAACATTGTCATCCTGATCGTAGTCTATATCCCCCTCAAAATCCTCATAATCCTCCTCGTCATAAGGACCGTCCTCTTCGATTCCCGTTTTCCCAAGCTCTCTTAAGAACTCTTCCGCGTCATCCGGCGCATCGTCAAGATCGTCACCGATGTCGACTACCAGCGGCGGGCGTCTGAACAGAAGATCGTACATGATCGGGATTACATATAGGGTCATAAATGTAGCGTAGATAAGACCGCCGGCAATAACGATCGCCATCCCCCGTCCCATCTGGCTTCCCATGCCGCTTCCTATGATCATATTTGACATAGCCAGAATAGTGGTCAGCGCTGTCATCAGAATCGGACGCATACGTGTCTTACCGGTCGCTACCAGTGCATATCTTCTTTCCAGACCGCCCATACGGAGCTGATTCGTATAATCGACAAAAACAATACCGTTATTAACGACAGTTCCCATAAGGATCAGGAAACCCATGAGTGAAAGCATGGAGAGCTGTTCACGTGCAATTATCAGACCTATCATGCCTCCGGTAAAAGCTAACGGAATGGTGAACAACACTATGAACGGCGACAGGAGACTCTGGAACTGGGCAACCATGACCAGATAAATGAACAGAAGCGCAACTGACATCAGCTCAACCATCTGTGTAAGCATCTTGTTGATTTCTGTACTTTCACCTTCGATCTCCACACGGAAACCGTTCGGCGGTTTATAATCCCCCATCTTCTTCGTAAGCTCGCGTGTTAAAAGCTCTGTGTTATATCCATCCTGAGTCTCAGCGGTCACGGATATATATCTGGTAAGGTTCTTTCGTCTTACGCTGCTCAGGGCTGTTGTCTCCTCGAGAGTGGCAAACTCCCGAAGATAATGGGTCGTATCTTCCTCTTCTTCCTCCTCTTCCTCCTCATCGTCATCATTGCCGAACATGGATGAAAATGCCGAAGCGTTCATTCCGGAAGATGCCCCTCCCATCGAGGCTGCCTGGGCTCCGCCCATGGCTGCCTGTGCCTGAGACGTATCAAATTCCATATTCAGGATATTTTCCTTTGTCAGCGCTTTGGTCGTATCCTTTATAACGACTTCCAGATTCTTTCCGGCACTTGTAATTGTCGTGGACGTTACGCTTGTCGTAAGTCTCTGACTGATTTCAGCATAAATCTGTGCCACGGTCAGACCGTACTTCATGGCTTTATCCTTATTGATCACAAGATGAAGTGTTTTTTCACTCTCCTCGGTGCCGTTAGAAATATTGTCGAACCCCTTAACCTGTCCGACATAGCCCATGACGTCTTCACTGATATCTTCAAGCATATCAAGATCATTTCCGTAAATATTGATTGTAAGGCCCGAAGACATGAGGGCTGACATATCACTCATACCGCCGGTTGATACAGTGATTTCCGAATCGTATTTATCGGTCGCTTTCTGTATTCTTTCCACCAGCTCAGCCATTGAGGATGTGAAGGCGCCGTCTTCCGGCGTTACATAGCACACGTATGAGCCGTATGCGTCCGAATTCGATGAAAAACTACCTATCAATCCGGTCGTACTGGCGGCATCCATGACACCGACTTCTCCTACGCCGTCTACGTTCATGATCGTCTCCATGATCTGTCCGGCCTTCTCATAGGATACTTCCCGCGAATCCTCCTCAGGAGTTACGATTGAAACCTGAATATCATCTCCGTTCATTTCCGGAAGGACTACTATACCCATCGTCACAAGGCGGATGATACACACAATAAGCAGCACGATTGCGGCGGCAAGTGAAATCAGCTTATGTTCCAGGCACCACATCAGTGTTTTTCCGTACACGTCCTGAATCTTGCTGATCGTGCCGTTCTCCTTGGTATTCATATTGCGAAGCAGTGTACTGGATGCTGCCGGAACGACAGTCATGGCAACGATCAGAGAGGCGACCAGGCAGTACGAAATGGATAGTCCCATAGGTACCAGCAGTTCATGTACAGTGCCGGATGTAAAGACCATCGGGAAAAATACACAGATAGTCGTTACGGTTGAAGAAGTTATCGCGCCTGCGACCTGTTTCGCACCCTGTACTGCAGCTCTCGGTGCGGTTACCCCACGTCCTCTTAAGCGGAAAATGTTCTCTATTACTACTATCGAGTTATCAACAAGCATACCAATGCCGAGCGAGAGTCCGGACAACGTCATGATATTGAGCGACAGATTTGAGAAGTACATCAGAACAATTGCAAAAAGCAACGAAAGCGGAATACTGATCGCGACGAGGATTGTCGGTCTGACATCCCTCAGGAAAACAGCCAGAATGATGATGGCAAGCAAAGCACCGAGTACCATACTCTTTACTATGTCATTTACGATCAAAGTAATATAGGATCCCTGATCCATCATAACACTGACATGCAGCCCCTGATCTCTCTGTTCCAGTTCGTCAATAGCTTTTCGAACATCTTTTGAAACAGCATTTGTACCGGCGGCCGAGCCTTTGTATATGCTAAGTACGACAGCCTGCTCACCGTTCAGTTTCGCATAACTTTCATTTGCATTGTCAATTATTGTTACATCTGCCACATCAGATAATCTGATAGTACCGATTTCATCCATATCGACAAGCAGTGCGTCAGCTATCTCACTGCTCGTTTCAAATTCATCACCGACGCGAAGCATCCAGGACTCGTCATTCGCATCGTCAATATATCCGGCCGGCATGGAAAAATTCTGTGCGTATATCATCTGCGAGAGGGTCGAAGCCTTGAGGAGCGCATCAGCATTCGCATTTTTAAGCGCCGTCTCTCTGGCTGATTCATACTGCTCTCTTGCCGCTTCAAGCTGTGTCTGTGCTGTTGCCAGCTGTGTAGTTGCCGTCGAAAAAGCGACTGCGGCGTCGAGCTGTCCCTGTGTCAGGGAAGCAAATGCTTCCTGCAGACCCTCAAGCATAGCGGGAATATTGTCAACTACGTCCTGCAGTCCTATCAGGCCGTTCTGAATGTCCGCGATCACATCACCTGACGATCCGGTCGTATCCACCTGAGGTACGCTTCCGATAATCGCAGAAATACGGGGAATAAGTTCAGCGACGCGGGATACGGCAGACATCAAACTTGCTATGGAACTGCCGTCATATAGATTATATGCATCCGTCAAGTCTTCCTGAGCCAGAGCCAGCTGTTCGCGAATATGATCTACATCCAAAGCCGAAGCGCCTTGATATATGGAAATACCCATGTTTCTGAGTGCTTCCTGCATATCGGTCTGGGCGGAACTGATATCTGCTCCCGCAGTATTCGCATCTTCCACTGCTTTATAGAAATCATCCTGAAGATCTTCGAGTCCGGGGGTGACCTGGGCAACAGCAGACATCATGGTTGATACAAGCTGAGCGTAAGCCTGCTGAGCAGCCGAATAATCCGTGCCTGCAGCAATTACCTGTGAAATCGCATTGCTTAACTGCGCCTGCATTTCCGGAGTCAGAGTATCTCCGGCCGCGTTCGCAATCGCTTCTATTTCGTTGTATGCATCGATTGCTTCGCGTAATCCTTTTCCCGTCTCGCCCAAAGATACCTGTGCTTCTTCAATAGCTGCAGAAAGCTCAGGTTGTATCTGAGAATAATTAACGACCAGTTCATTAGCCACCGCTTCATATATAGACTGTGCATTGAGCAATGCGTAATATGTATTTACGATTTTGGCAGCTGCACTGTAATATGCATCTCTGACGTCCGCCCTCGCGCCGTCCATAGCATAATCAACCTCGGCGGATATCTGATCGAGGATGGTCCCGAGGTCACTCAGCTGATTGATCATATCGACTATTCCGTTCTGCAGATTATTTGCCAGTTCATCCGCATTTCCGGTAAAAGCGCCGAATAACCCTGAAGCCAGAGTTTCCCCAAATGATTTTTCCTGTTTTTCGAGTTCCGCCTGCCCGTCGTCAACTTGTTTCTGAGCGTCAGAAAGAGCTTTTCTTGCATCTTCAAGTGCATTACTGGTCTTCACAAGGATCCTGTCATTCAGATCATTTATTTTCTGTTTGTTCAATTCTACCTGGACAGTCTTCTTTACGAGACCGACTTCGGTCACCGACGCAACGCCATCCTGTCTTTCAACGTAAGGAACAAAATCATTTTCAATATAATCAGACAGGTCATAGATGTCGTAGCCCTCGCGCTCAACGGCAATATACATCGTTGCTATCATATCCATACTTATTTCAAGTATGTTGGGCGACTGGGCTGTATCCGGAAGGCTTCCCGATACCTGATCGACCGCACTTGAGACTTTGACCATAGCGCTGTCCATATCGGTACCGTCTTCGAATTCCAGCTCTACGAGGGAAAAATTCTCTGAGCTCACGGAAAATACATTCGAAACATTAGACACTGTTCCGAGAGCATTCTCCATAGGCTCACTTATTTCTGCCTCGACCTTCTCCGGACTGGCTCCGGGATAAGTTGTGATTATAATCAGATACGGCAGGGAAATCTGAGGCAGTAAGTCCATAGACATACGTGTTACAGATATAAATCCGAGCACGATGACAACTATGACTGCCACCAATACCGTAAATGGTCTCTTAACACTATATTTCTCCATAAATATACCTTTACAGGCCTTCCTCTTATCAAGAACGCCTCGGCGTTCTTGCCGCGCCGCGCATGGTGCGAAGCACCTTCCTTAATGCGCGGCTGCGATCCGCCGGAGGCTTTAATCTCTGACGCGGGTTTGTATTCCCTTTCAGAGACAAGTTTCATTTTGCGCATTCATATCACGACTTAAGTCACGAGAATTCTGCGTCAGAGATTAAATCTTACTATTTTCTACCGCCTCAAAAGCTCTGAGGAGTATTCCGTTCAGGTCGTTCAACTGCCTGAGATTATCAACGCCGAATTCTTTTATGACCTCATACAAATACTCGGCAGATTTCTTTTGACACACAAGCCGCTTATTCTCTCCCGATTCAGTAATCTGAATAAGTATTCGCCGATGATCGTTTGAATCATATTTTCGACATATTAACTCTTCCCTCTCGAGGACACGAAGAATTCTTGAAATTGCCTGAGGAGATAATCCGGTAAATCGGACCAAATCAGAAACGGCTACGCTGCTCTCATCACTGCTTTTTTTAGAGAGACAATATATCTTTTGCAAAATATCAAAATGACATTCCGGTGCATCTGCCAACGCCTTATAAATACCTCTTGTCGCCAATTCGGATACTTTCGATGCCGTGATAAAGAACTCTGTTAAAATAGCTTCAGTTTGGGAAGAATCTATCATAGTCTGTACTCAAACCTTTCACACGGTTAATATTTAACATCTGTTAACATTCAGTTTTAAATTTTACTCTAATATCCTGCTTTGACAAGTCATATTCTAAAAGTTTAACAC
>CAMYVI010000170.1 GCA_947302185.1 uncultured Lachnospiraceae bacterium | reverse complement strand
ATAGCGGAAGTTGAGGGGCACGGCAAGTGCACCGGTTTTTAAAACACCGAAATAAATCGGAAGCCATTCCAGGCAATTCATCAGAAGGATTCCGACCTTGTCATCTTTCTTGATGCCTCTTTCGATGAGGAGGTTTGCAAATCGGTTAGCCTTCTCATTGAATACACGCCATGTGATTTCTCTGCGGTAGGGACCGACATTCCTGGTCTCAACGAGATCATACTCTCTCCAGGTCATTCTCCTGTCATCATCTTTAGCCGGATTGAGCTCAACGAGAGCAATGTCTTCCGGATACAACTTGCAGTTCTGCTCTAATAAACTTGTAATGGGCATGTCGTAATACTTCCTTATTAATTTATTGTTTTAACGCGTTCAGGCGCTAAAGTGAGTATATTATTTTGATTCTTTATTGTCAAGTATACTATTTCGCATCTCTATCATCGGAAAGACCGTAAAACTCTTCATTCCGTCCCTTTCCCTGCGTCAATTCGTCATAAATCAGGCACTTATATTCATCTATTTTTTCGTTTATCCCGGCGTCTGAATCCGGATCTCCGTGCTTATAGATCACGCCGTCCTTTCCGAGATATCCGTATGCATTCATTGCGGGAACTCTCTCACGCATATCGTCAAGATAATCATTGTACGGTGCTCCCCGCAGACCGGTCAGAGACAGAAGATAGCTCGACAGATAATTAGCTGAGAGCATCATATCCTTCTCTTCCGGGATATCATAATTTGCCCAGATCATGAATTTCGAAAGATATTGCATCTGCTGTTCATTGAAAGTCAGATCCTCCATCTTTTTCCCGTAACAATACTCCAGAAAATCGTCATCCATAGCCGGCTGATGATCACCGAAAAATACGATCAGGGTCTTCTGGTCACTCATCTCAAAATATTCGATCAGATAGGCAAGCGCCTCATCCGACAGGTTGATCAGGGTCTCATACTGTTCTATCTCATGTTTAAAACCGCCTTCGTAGCCTTTTACATGAACGGAGGAATTGAAATAGTTATAATTATATCCCCCGTGATTCTGCATTGTAACATTGAATACAAACAGCTTCTCTCCCTCTTCCTTTGCCTCGACCTGATTTATGATCTCGCGGTAATCGGCCAGATCGCTGATGAACATTCTTACATATTTCGGATCGCTGAATTCTTCCATTGAGATGAAAGTGTCGAATCCCATTCGCGGATAGACAAAATGGCGGTTCCAGCCGTTTGCCTTATACGGATGCATTGCAATTGTACTGTAACCCTGAGCCTCCAGTGTTCTGGCCAGTGAGAACTGGTCGGTTTTTATATTAGAGTTGTACACGACCGTAGAAGGTGAGAGAACGCAGGAATTTCCCGTCAGGAACTCATATTCCGTGTTGGCGGTCAGACCTCCGAGAACAGAGACCATCAGATGACCGGTCTGTGTATTCTCCGACATGCTGTTAAGAATCGGCATCGGGTCGGCATCGGTCACAAGATGGGGATAAATTGAAAGATCCGCAAAACTCTCATTCATGACCACAATAATATTCTCCGGGATCACACCCGATTTCTCATCCCCGGAATGCGATGCAATTGTCTCCTCCTGGATCTCCGAAATACGTTCGTCGGAATAATTGTCCGGCTTTTCGGGGAAGGATGCCTTGGCAAATGCAAAGAATCCTGCTTCCATTCCAAACAGCTTATATGTATATTGAGGATGCCAGTCGCGAAGCCAGATACCTGTACCTGCCAGAAAATCAGTCTTGAAAATAACAAGATAAAAGAGCAGAGCAAGAGCGAGTGCACCCCCTCTCACCGCTATTTTTCCTCTCACATTTCCGAAAATATGATAATTCCGGACATAGACCCAAAGCATGCACAGGCATACTGTTACTACGATACCGAAAACAAACTGCCAGAATAGGTAAAGCGAGTAGCCTCCTGCCACGCTCAGCGCTGTTCTGATCGACATGAAGTCAACGAACTGAAGTGCTGTCGAGCGGAACTTGAGAACAAAGAAATTAGTTGCTCCCCATACGAGAAATATCACGTTTCCGATAATCATGCCCACAGTCACGGAATTAGTGATCAATACAAGTATAAGGTAGAGTACAAGAGTTATTCCTATGCCCAAAAAGATGTGGACAGGTTTCAGAAATTTGAGCCAGGGGTTATTGATCAGCTCAATAATTCCGTAACTCGCAGCGGCATTGAATACTATAAATACAGCTGCAAAGACTCTCAGTATGCTCACCGGAACACCTGATTTATTCGATCCGTCTTTTTTTCCGGATATTGTCACCTTGTATACGACAACCACTCCGATCAGATATGTGATCAGGATAAGAGCCATCATGCCGTAATAAAAAACCGGTCTGTACGGCTCAATCAGCATTGCGTACTGATCGGTCGCCTCAGATTCCCCGAAAAATAACTCTCTGTTCCATATCAGAAATATGATAAGGCCTGTACACAAGAACAGATCAGCGACAAATCGCCATATGAATTTGAAATTCAGCAATTCTTTTTTCATCTGTCATCCTCATCCTACACATCCGGTCGCCTCCTGCAACCATTGCAGTTCTTCACCTTCAAGATACGGAGAAATCTTCTCCCACACCAGAGCGTGATACTCATTTAATCTCCTGATATCCTTAGGCTGCATATATGAAAAATCGAACGCTTCCAGATCAATCGGCGCAAATGTCAGAGGTTCAAATCTCAGAAAACGTCCGAAATCATTCGTTTCGTCCTCGACCGTCAGTACTATTGTCTCGGTCCTGATGCCGTATTTTCCTTCAACATACACGCCCGGTTCATCCGAAACGATCATACCCGGTTCGAAAACAGCTTCTTTCTGTCCCGGAAGAAATCTCCATCTGATATTCTGAGGACCCTCATGTACATTCAGAATATATCCTACCCCGTGACCGGTACCGTGGTTATAATCTATTCCGTACTCCCAGAGCGGAGCTCTGGCATATGCATCAAGGAAGCGGCCTGTCACACCATAGCGGAACTTTGCGTTAAGAAGGTTCAGGTTGGATACGGCGACCAGAGTAAAATCGCGTTTCTCTTCTGCTGTGAGTTCTCCGACCTTCATCGTACGTGTAACATCTGTCGTTCCTCCGAGATACTGACCTCCGGAATCCACGAGCAGAAATCCTTTCTGCCGGACAACAGCATATTTTTCCGGTGTTGCGGTGTAATGGGCCATAGCTGCGTTCGCTCCGTAAGCGGATATCGTAGGAAACGAAAGATCGAGAAAGCCCGGAATCTGTGCGCGAAGACCGTCGAGATGTTCGGCTGCCGATATCTCGGTGATTTCCATGCGTCCCAAATTCTTTTTGACCCAGAAAATAAATCTGCACAGCGCGACCGAATCGAGGAGATATGCCGTTTTCAGGCGTCCTATCTCCACAGGATTCTTTACCGCTTTCAAAATCTCTGTCGGATTTTCCCTCTCGACAGTGGCGCCTCTCTCTCTCAGTATATGTGCAACCGAATATGATACTGCACCGGGATCGAACATGCACGAGCCATGAATTTCGCACGCAGCGAGAAAATCCAGTATACCGCTGTAGGGCTTTACCCTAATGCCTGCCGTTCGGGCCCAGGCATCAAATTCATCCGTGCGTTCTTCATCCTGTATAAACAGATCGACGCTGTCAAGCGTTATGTACGCGTATGATAAGACGACAGGATTACAGGGTATATCTCTGCCGCGAATATTAAAGAGCCAGCATATATCATCCAGCTTGCATAGCATAAGCGCGGATGATTCCGCTTTTCTCATCGCCTCTCTCACATGACTGAGCTTCTCGGAAAAAGATGCGCCTGTCAGTTCGTCATTAAGAAGCATAACTTTGTGTTTTGAGAGTCCGGGCCTGTTGACCCAGATACCGTCCGCAGGATCCGTATCTGTGACTATATGCGCCCCATTCCGATCCGCAATTTTCTGAAACCGTGCTCCTGTCAGTGCGTCAACGGTCAGTCCGTCAAATGCAAGCGTATTTCCCTCCGAGAGCACTTTCTGCAGGTACTCCTCAACACGAGGCACTCCTTCCTCACCGGATCTCATGAGTTCTATCTCAGTTCCTTCAAGGTCCTTTGCGGCAGAGATAAAATATCTTCCGTCTGTCCATAGTTTTGCAAATTCCTGTCCGATCAGAAGCTTAACATTGTCGCTCGAACATCCCGAAAAGAATTCAGTTACCTTAAAATAATCCCCTACATATTCGGAGGCATGATAATCTGATGAGCCGATCAGGAAATAATCGATATTTTTAATGTGCATAGTCTTCCTGAGTTTTTCGAGTCTTTCTGCTATTTTGCTCATATTGATCTCCATTCTTTTTTGTACCCTGAAATACGGGTCTGTCCGATACTGCAATGCTGCGCATATTCAAGCGGGGGATTTCTCCCCCGCAGTTCAATTCTCTATATATGCTTTAGCAGTTAATTCCTTATTCTTCATCGCGCAACACCCGTGACGTAAGTCTATGATACGCGCGCTATGTGACGCTCGTCTCATGATTGTCTGCTTACGCTTCTTCAAGGCCGAACGTATGCTTAAGGAACATGTCCGCGAGCAGAGGCCACACCGTTACTTCCGGAACCGGCTGATCATCTCTGGTCAGCACTCCCGTTCCGAAATGACTGTTCATTACAAGATCCTTTTTTGTCTCATTAGAAACTTCAATCACGCCATCAAGTGCCATGCGGGTAAAATTGTTCACCTGTTCATAAGTAAAACTGCCATTCTGGCGATAATCTGCCCATGCGCTGTTGGCAAGTGAAAGTCCGTGGCGCCCGTTCGAGAAAATATGAATCGCGCGAGGTACACCGTTTCTTCTCAGCGCATTCATGTAAAGAAGCGAGTTCTCGACCGGCACAGTCTGATCTTCCATTGTGTGCCAGATAAATGTCGGCGGTACACCGGCTGTTACATGCTTATCCAGTGAGGCATATTCCAACTGCTCCTTCCTTGTGGTACATCCGGGAATAACATTGTTCGAAAGCCACTCTGATGCACCGGGGATTTTTATATCCGATTCGTATTCATCATTGACACTGGCAAATCCGAGCAAAGCGCGGATTGTGCCGGCATGTGTAAGCTCTCCGGTAGTTATGACGGGATAACATAAAACAGCTGCGTCGGGCCTCGGGCTCACGGACGAGAGTCTCGAATCAATCTCGATGGTATCCTGATGATGGACGCAGAGACTTGCGGCCAGGTGGCCGCCCGCTGAAAATCCGAGGACTGTTATTTTTTCCGGATCTGTATAGTAAGCAGGTGCAATCCTGCGGATAAGTCTCATTGCTCTCGCCGCATCCTCGAGAGCCTGCATGCGCAGCGGTACAGCGGCGAGCAGATTGACAGTATAAGTCAGCACAAAGCAATTATACCCTCGCTCATAGAAATCGAGTGCAACAAGCTCTCCTTCGCGAGCTGAAACAAATTCATAACCGCCACCCGGAATGATCAGCATTCCCGGCCGTATAATCTCATCCTCATCATGCAGATAAGTCATCAGGTTCGGTTCAAACCCGAAAGCCGCAGGATAATTGTATTCTCCTTTATTCCATATGTCGATTCTGTCCTGTATCATATAATCCACCCCTTCAGAAGTTGCACCATTTCTGTGACAGTTAGCGCCGCACAATCCTGTAATCATGTATTAGATTAACATTAAGGAAAGATACTTGCAAGAACGCATTGCAAAAGATTATCTGTCTGCAGACAACTTACTGCAAAGGTCATTCAAGAACGCCTCGGCGTTCTTGACGCGACATGCGCGGCGCGTAAGCGCC
>CAMYVI010000169.1 GCA_947302185.1 uncultured Lachnospiraceae bacterium | reverse complement strand
GCTACATCCAAGGAAGTAAACATCCTTAGTCTTGATGACGAGCATATTGCTGCTCTTATCGAGAAGTCTCCGTTCTACACCGAGAACACGATTCCGGCAGATGCTTACGGCACAGCCGAGGACATTAAGACAGTCGCTGTCGGCGCTGTTGTTATTGCTAAGGACGACGTTTCTGAGGCAGACGTTTACAACTTCATGTACGGTGTATTCGAGAACGTGGATGCTATTACTGAAGCTCATGCAAAGGGCGCCGAGCTCGATCTTGACTTCGCGGCTTCCGTAACATCCGTTCCGTATCATGCAGGTGCTGCCAAGTATTTTGAGGAGAAGGGTATCACAGTTCCGACAAAATAATCCCAAAGTGAAGTGATTCTGTTTTGATCCTATGTTGAGCCGGGGCGAAAAATTCTCCCCGGCTCGATTTCAGGAATATCGTGTAATTAAAGCGTTCGATTCCTGAGAACGAAAGGAGAGCTCTGCGTGGATACAAATGATAATAAGCTGAAAGAACCCCTTGAAGAAGTTTCGGTAGGTACTGCCGCGGACGTCGAAGAGGTAATGAAAAAATACGACAAAGAGTCGAATACGAGAGTCTGGGAAGGAGTTCCGGGTCAGATCGTAAGATGGCTTTCTGTCGCATTTTCCGTATATTCAATCTGGGTAACACTGTTCAGTACAGCAATGCCGGAAATCAGACTCAATGTTTTCCTCGGCACAATTCTTATTCTCGGATATCTTCATTATCCGATCAAAAAAGGAAGTAATAAAGTAAATTATCTTCCCTGGTATGACATTATTATAATGATCTGCGGTGCAGGTCCCTTCTTTTATTTCGCATTACATGCGACCGACATTATCAAGCTCGCGACGCGCGTAACAAAAGATCCTCTTATGGTAGTAATGGCTGTATGCGCTGTTCTGGCTTATATGGAACTCTGCCGCCGATGCGTCGGCGTTCCGATTCTTATAGTTGTCGGCCTGCTTCTGGTTTATACATTTGCAAATGTCCGCTTCGGTAAAGTCGTCTATGACCTTTTCTATACGACGACAGGTCTCATGAATACGCCGATCAATGTGTGCGCCAAATATATAGTCGTATTCATTATATTCGGTGCATTCCTCGAACGGACCGGCATCTCGAATTTCTTTATTAATCTCGCCAACTGTGTCGCGGGAGCATCTGCCGGCGGTCCCGCTAAAGTAGCGGTCATCTCGTCCGCTCTCTGCGGTATGGTCTCCGGATCCTCTGTAGGCAACACGGTAACAACAGGTTCCGTGACGATCCCGATGATGAAGAAGACCGGTTACAAAGGTGAATTTGCCGGTGCGGTTGAGGCTGCCGCTTCAACAGGCGGACAGATCATGCCTCCGATTATGGGTGCGGCTGCATTCCTTATGGCCGAGTATATGGGAATTCCCTATGCTCATGTTGCGCTGAAAGCAGTCCTTCCTGCCATTCTTTACTTCGCAGGCATCTATATTTCCGTACACCTTGAAGCCAAGAAGCTCGGTCTGCGCGGTATTCCTAAGGAGGAGCTTCCGAAAGCGAAAGAACTCATCCCGAAGATTTATCTGTTGCTTCCGCTGATCATTCTTGTTGTTATGGTCTCGACCAATACCTACACAATGCAGTTCTCGGCTACCGTTGCAATCGGCATTACGATAATCGTAGGTTTGATCAACAAGGATGACCGTATTAATCTGACGAAGATCATTGATGCACTCGAAGCAGGCGGAAAGGGAACGATTTCTGTAGCGGTAGCGTGCGCTATGGCCGGTATCGTTGCCGGATGTATTACATCGACCGGTCTGGCTTCCAGACTGATAACGATTATCGTCAACATCTCAGGCGGCCAGGCAATTATCGCTTTGTTCCTTACTATGCTTTGCTGTATTATTCTGGGAATGGGCGTTCCGACAACGGCTACATATTGTATCATGGCAGCGACATGCGCACCGATACTTATCAGCCCGCAGATCGGTATCCTGAAAGTATGCGCGCATTTCTTCGTATTCTATTTCGGTATTGTAGCTGATATCACGCCTCCGGTTGCTCTGGCAGCGTATGCAGGTTCAGCCATAGCGAAGTCACCGCCTATGAAAACAGCTTTTAACGCTTCAAGGCTTGCTATCGCGGCGTTCATATGTCCGTACATTTTCTGCCTGAATCCGGCTATGCTTCTTGAGTTCGGAGATATGGCGGCAGGTATGATGGTAGTGACGCTTATCCAGCTTATTCTTTCGTCTCTGCTTGGTCTGTTCGGTGTAGCGGCAGGTCTATGCGGATACCTCTATAAGAACATTCCGATTATTCTCAGAGTCGCTATGATCGTGGCAGGTATCGCGATGATGATTCCGGGAACACTGACCGACATAGTCGGACTTGTAGTGCTCGGAGGAATTGTACTTTTCCAGAGAAGAGGGGCTGCTAAGCCACAGGTGGCGTGAATGTCCGTTAAGTGAAGTACGAACATAACAAACGACAGTTAAAAACAGCTGCATATCATCTGAATCCCTATCGGATCCGATGATATGCAGCTGTTTTTATACTAAACTAAAATTGTATCGGGAGTTCGTTCAGTTTCTCCGAATATATTACATAGTGAACTGAATCAGACAGAATGCCGCGTATATAGCCAGCAGGGTAATTCCCTGCCATCTCATCAGCTTTCCCTTTAACAGAGCCGGTACAGTCATTATTAACATAACTGAACATGCTACCGGAAGTTCAAGGGTGAGCGATGAGTTACCGCCCAGGAATGTCGCTCCTGAAGGAAGATCGAACGGTGCAAGTGTGATAGACACGCCGCATACGAGAACCAGGTTGAAAAGGTTAGCGCCTATGATGTTTCCGAGTGACAGAGCGCCGTGTCCCTTCATGAGTGAAGTAATGGCGGTCACAAGCTCAGGAAGTGATGTTCCGAGTGCGACAAATGTCAGGGCGATGACTGTCTCCGGAACGCCTAATTCCTTGGCAATAAAGATTCCGTTGTCGACAAGCAGGTTCGCGCCGACTGCAATGAGGGCTGCTCCGAGAACAAGAAAGAGCAGTGCTTCAGCCATCGGCATATCTTCTTCCTCTTCCTCCGGTTCGGCGGCTTCGGGAGAGGGGTTGTCTTTCATTTGCTTTACAGTCATAAACATATAAACTGCAAAAATTAAGAGCATAAGAAGACCGAAGGGTCTGTAGAACCTCCCCAGAAAATATGCTGAAAAAGCGTATAGAGCAAATGTGGTAAAGAAAAAGATTACCGGCGTTTTCATGGATTTTCTGTCAACCGGGCCGGGCATAACTGAAATCGTGATGGCGGAAATGAGCGCCGTGTTACAGATAATGGAGCCGATCGCGTTTCCGTATGCAATCGAACCTGCGCCTTTTAATGCCGAAGTCGTAGAGACCATGACTTCCGGGAGGGTTGTTCCGATCGAGACAACTGTAGCGCCTATCAGGATTTCCGGCAGATGAAACTTTCTTGCAATGCCTGTGGCGCCGTCGACGAACCAGTCACCGCCTTTGATAAGGCATAGAAGACCTACGACGAATAATAAGACTGCTTTTAACAAAATACATACCTCCGTTTTTTCTGAAAGAACCCAGAACACTAATAACTTTAATACTCGGGAGCGGTTTGGTCAATCAATAAAAGCAAGCTTAACTTAGACTTTACATCGATTTTGTCTGAAATGGATTTATAGTATTAAAAGCAAAAAAACGGAGGCTTTCTTTATCTTCTTCGAACTTTTTTTGTGCGAACCTTGAACAATCTGTGAAATACGCAAATTAAGGTTTTGAAATGATATAATCACGTTGTAAGACACATTAAATCATATTTCATGTGTTTTATGCATTTTTTGTATCAATGCATTTTATCGAAGACAGGCTGAGATTTCAGTACAAAGTTACCGCGTGACAAGGGAATGAACTCAAGAATGTGAAATCTCCCTCAAGACGAGATTTCAGACGGCTGCACATCGTTTTATCTGATTCGCAGAGATCTAAAGAACGCATGACTCTGCAGGGAGGAGTTTAAGTTATGAAGAAACTACTTACATTCTTACTTGTTTTTATAGTGGCAGTCTCTGCTGTTATCGGCGGCATTTATATTTATATCAAGAACAGTAAATCTCCGACTGCGATTGCTGCCCGCACACTTGCCAATCTTCAGAAAGTAGAGTCTGCTTCCATGGATATGAAGGTGGACACCGGGGTAAAAGCAGAGGTGGGAATACTCCAGTATTTTGGCTTTAAGGACCCCGAGACGACAATTACGATGAATTATGATATTGATATGTATAAAGAGCCTGCGATCCTTCATACAAATGTTGATATCAAAGCGTTCGACATCGATGCGCTGAAGAATATCGAAGCCATTTATGCGGAAGAAGACGGCGGAATTGCTCAGTATTTCTGCTGGAATGATAAGTGGTATCGCTATTTCTCGGAAGCTGATGATGACATGAGTATATCGGATGATGAAGGAAGTGATGTTGAAACGGACAACTCTGATAACGGCGATATATATGGTGAAGCTGAAGACAGTACTTTGGAAAACAGGATTAATGAAGAAAATAATGCTCAATCCAATGATACAAATGAAACTATCGGAGAAAACGAGATAGAGAACAACAAGCCTTCCGATAGTTTTGTTAAGGCGGGTAAGAAGGTTGCATTTGCTCTGAGTGAAAGAAAGTCTGTTTCTTTGGGAGACGGAAGACAGAATAGCGACAATGATCCGGAAGAAGAAACCGGATTTGCACTTCTGAGCACCGGTGGGGAAAGCGAACAGGAGAGAGCCGAAGACGGTGAGAAAGCCGGAACGGTTCGTGAAGAGACGCAGTTCGAGACTGTTGACGCTGTTGATTTCAGAACGATCCTCGAGGGAATAATTGACGGAAGCCTGAATGTCGAGATGCGTGAAGAACCGAAAACCGTGAATGAAAAGGAATGCTATGTTTTCGATGTTGATCTGACAGGTGATATGCTCGAAAAAATTGTCCGTTTTTCGAACGGAAAGAGCAGCCTTTTTCCAAAGCTTAAAGAAGATGAACGCGTGACCGGTCAGCTTTATATAGACAGCAAAGAGTCGCTGCCGGTCAAGATGGTCCTTTCTACCGGTGAAATACTGAGCGAACAATTGAATTTTGATTTGATCGGTACTTCTTTCTCGGTCACACAGCTCGATATAGATGTGGACGTAAAAGGTTACGACATCGCTACACGGGTTACCGTTCCCGACGAGTATGTGGATATCAATAACCTGACGGACATGGATGCGCAGCAGTGGCTGAATCTGGCCCTTGACTTCACGGGACTGGGAGATATGTTCAAAGGGGAGACAGCAGCTGCCTGAAAATCACAATATATCTATGTAAAGCAAAGCTGGATGGAATCAACCCATCCAGCTTGTTATATCTTTGAAGGTTCGTTCGGCTTCATCGAACACGAACATGTGATAGGAGCCGCCGTATGTTATATACTCTGCGTTCGGGCAGATTTCCCGGAGACGATTAATCTGATAGTAGGGCATGGTATGATCTTCGGTTCCCCATATGACAAGCATCGGTATGCCTGACGCTGCCGTCGCCCTGTAGGCACTCATGGCAGTGTCGTAATCCAAAACACAGTCGGCAAGAGATGAGGCAAGTGCTCTGAAATAGCCCTTGTAACGTGCAAAATCGGTGAAACGCAGAATATAGCGATCCTTCTCATAATCGGAGGCGACCCGCAGCTCGTTGGCGGATCCGGAAATAATAAAATACGGTGCGGCGATTCTGAAGACGACCGGTCCGATTACAGGAATTTTACAAATCTTAAAGGCGGCCGGAGCTTTGA
>CAMYVI010000168.1 GCA_947302185.1 uncultured Lachnospiraceae bacterium | reverse complement strand
TTAAAAACAATTTCAGATCGGGTCCCGGATTATGCGAATGACCTCACAGGTGATAACATCCTCCCCCGATAAATTCTCTCAGGATGGAATTCGTAGGTACATCATCCGGAGGAATCGCCACGAAATAGTCCAGGAACTTCAGCAGACGGTGAGCCTCATAATACTGAGGGTCCCCGATCGACACCTGAAAGAGAAGGGGCTGGACATAAAGCTTGAGCAGAGCAAGCTCATAGGGCAGCGCGGAGTTGAATACTTCGTCTGCAGTCTCCTGATACGGAAAAATGAAGGATTCTTCTCCTCTTCGCACGGAATCCCACATTGAGAGCGTATTGGACGCCGTGTACCCGCGAGTCCTGTGATCTCTCACAATTCTCCTTATCAGTCTCCCGTCCGTTGTCGGGATTCTGTTATGTTCATCGATATTCACCTGCGTGAGAGCGCTCACATAAATTTTGAACTTACTCTTATCCGGCAATGTATAACTCAGCTCATCATTCAGACAGTGAATACCCTCGATGATCAGAATTTCATCCCCTGAGAGCGAGAGCTTCTCACCGTTAAATACGCGGTTCCCGCTGATGAAATCATACGTGGGCAGGTCTATTTCCTCGCCTTTAAGCAGCCTCGTCATATCCCTGTTAAAAGCATCAACATCAACCGCCCGCAGCGATTCATAATCTTTCTGTCCGTGCTCATCAAGCGGAACCAGAGCCCTCGGAATAAAGTAATTATCCACCCCGATATAGTGCGGAATAAAACCCTGAGCAGACAGCTGCGTACAGAGTCGCTGTGAGAATGTCGTTTTTCCTGAGGATGACGGGCCGGCGATCATGACGAATTTTACACCTTCGCGTCTCCTGATATTAAGTGCTATCTGTGCGATCCTACCTTCCTGCATAGCCTCTGAAATCAGAACCATCTGTCTTGTATTTCCGCTTATGATCTGACCGTTCAAATCTCCGACACAGTCAATTTTCTGCTTTTCCGCCCATAGCTCTCCCATCATCTGCGTCTCAAATACCTTTTCGGTCTCGACATACTGATTTACTGTTTCCGGATCTGATAAAGACGGCATCATCATTATGATCCCTCCGCGGTACGGCTTAAGTTCAAATCTGCCGAGCAGTGAAGTGTCGTATGTCATATATCCGTAGTTATAGTCCTCATATCCGTCGAGTTCATAAATATTTACAATCGAATGCAGTCTGGTCCTGAATAATTTCTCCTTATCATGCATGTTCTGCGATGCGAACTTTCTGACCGCTTCGTCCGTCGGGATAACACACTTTTTGATCCTGCACCTGCGCGCGACCATATCCCGCATAGCATCATCAAGCCTGCGAACAAATTCTTCATCTGCCTCGCATCCGTCTATGGTATAAAAATATCCGGATCCTGAAGAAAAATGAAGGATTGCCCTGACAGGCCGATCTTTCGTACCCATTTTTGAACAAGCGGCGATAAAGAGCATATTCATGCTCCTTGTGAGCGTCTGGAAACCGATTTTATCTCCTGTCGTTATGAACTCAACAATCGAATCATTTTCTAACTTCCTGTATACCTCGTGAAGCTTTCCGTTCACTCCCGCGAGTACGATAGGATGTTTGTAATCTTTCTGAAAATCCTTTGCTATATCAAGCAGGGAAGTTCCCTTGTCATAGTATACCTGCCTGTTTCCGACAGTTATCGCAATCTTCATAGCTGCCTCCCGCATTAAGTTACGTTTTCACATTCATCATAGATTTTGTAACGAAAACCCGTGTCCGAATAAAGACTCATATCACAGTATAAGGTTGCTCTATATCCATAGTAAGCACCTCAAGATCGGGAAATTTTTCCTTAATGTACCGCTCCATGTACGATATATATATATGCTCCGTTCCGTAATGTCCGGCGTCGATCATGGCAAGCCCCTGTGCATTTGCATCAATTGCCGTATGATAATCAAGATCTCCGGTGATTAGGACATCCGCTCCTTTTTCTATTGCATCCGGGACGGCACTTTTCCCTGCTCCCGAACTCACGCCGGTCTTTGATACAATCCGCTCAGGATCGCCGTACACACGAACGGCATCCAGCTTCATCACATCACGGACTTTCTCCGCCAGCTCGGAAAGACGCATTTCCTTCTCTAATCGGCCGATTCTGCCAAGTCCGTATCTGCGGCCGTCTTCATAGCTTCCGAGCACCTCGAGCACTTCAGCATCTCTGAGGGACAAATCCTGTGCGTTTAAATCTGCCATGCGGGCAATATCGAAGTTGGTATGCATGGCATAATAGTTTATGTCATTTCTGATAAGCTTCCGCACCCGCCTTGCGATGAAATTCTGCTCTGTTACCGTCTTCATCGGACGGAAAAGAAGGGGATGGTGAGTTAATATTAAATCGGCACCGCATTCGACCGCCCTCTCCACTGCGGCGTCAGTTACATCAAGATTGATAAGGATCGTACGGATTTCAGCCTCCTCGTCGCCGACAATCAGACCTACATTGTCCCAGTCCATGGCGAGCTCTGTCGGAAAATCCGTTTCAATCGTCTTCATAATACTTCTCAGCTTCATGCAGCACCTCCATCTCTGTAACGACCTCCCTGTATCGTGCATCATCCGGGCCGCGCCCGGCTTTGCGGAGGTTTTCAAGTATAGAATCTAATGTTTTTTCTTGTTTTCTTATATAACTGAGCAGAACAGGATGCTTCTTTTTCAGAAGGACCGGACCGTACAGCATTTCCGCTCTGCCATGAATCTTCCCGGTGTTCTCCGGAAGCGATATGCCAGTCAGTACTCTTTTTTTTGAATCAGACAGGAAAAATTCCTCACCCTCTTTCTCTGAGGTTCGGCGAACCGCCCTGATGACCACATAATACTTGCCCTCGTCAATCATCATTTCCTCATCGGCAATTTCATAATCCGTATCTATAAGCTTCCGACGCACAAAATCTGTATCAGACTGGGGCGACAGGATCATTTCGTCAAATGCAGCTGCAATATCACCTGCCCTCTCAAGTATACCGCATATCAGTAAACCTCCCATTCCGGTCATGATCAGTGTCTTTTTCCCCTCCGGGAGAATCTCATGAACATCTTCAGGTACACCGTCGGCAAGTCGTACCGATATCCTGTCTTTTAATCCTGCATCCTCTATATTTTTTCGTGCAGCCGCAAGCGGCCCCGGACGAACATCCGAGGCCACCGCATAAGGGCATATTCCGTTTTTTACAAGAGCTATAGACGTGTAAGCATGATCGCATCCGACATCGCACGAGCAGTGTCCGGTACTCACCATATTTACTATTGTCTTTAACCTTTTAGATATATGCATATATATCCTCACTGTCTTTATGTTCACCTGCATGACGCCGCATAACCGTCACGTACCTGTAATACGGGCGATGCTTCACGTCTGCTGCAGGCAGCAAAAGAAGAAATCAATCCAGATAGTCTTTAAGCTTGCGGCTTCTCGACGGATGACGGAGCTTTCTGAGCGCTTTCGCTTCAATCTGGCGGATACGTTCCCTGGTTACATTGAACTCCTTGCCGACCTCCTCAAGAGTCCGGGCTCTTCCGTCATCAAGACCGAAGCGAAGACGAAGGACTTTCTGCTCACGCTCTGTCAGCGTTCCGAGAACCTCAACGAGCTGTTCCTTGAGAAGTGTGAAAGCAGCAGCATCAGCCGGTACCGGTACATTATCATCCTGGATGAAATCTCCGAGATGACTGTCTTCCTCTTCCCCGATCGGAGTCTCCAGAGATACAGGCTCCTGAGAGATCTTAAGAATCTCACGTACTCTCTCGACAGACATATTCATCTCATCGGCAATCTCTTCCGGGGTAGGCTCACGGCCAAGTTCCTGAAGCAGCTGACGAGACACACGGATCAGTTTATTGATAGTCTCGACCATATGTACGGGAATACGGATCGTTCGTGCCTGATCTGCGATTGCCCGCGTTATTGCCTGACGGATCCACCAGGTGGCATACGTGGAGAACTTGAATCCTTTTCGATAATCGTACTTTTCAACCGCTTTAATAAGACCGAGATTTCCTTCCTGAATGAGATCAAGGAAGAGCATGCCGCGTCCGACATATCTCTTTGCAATCGAAACGACAAGGCGCAGGTTCGCCTCCGCCAGTCTCTGCTGGGCTTTCTTTCCTATTTCTCCGCCCATCTCCATCTGCTTTGAAAGTTCTATTTCCTCCTCAGCAGTGAGCAGCGGGACCTTGCCGATTTCTTTCAGATACATACGGACAGGATCTTCGATGGAAACGCCTTCCGGAATACTGAGATCGATCTTCTCGACATCGATTTCGGTTTCCTCCTCTTCCTCGATGCTGACCTCATCGTCGTCAGACATCATGAGAACCTCATCGTCGTGAGTATTTTCTTCCATTCTCAGTACATCAACGCCATTCGCCTCAAGAAATTCCAGAGTCTTCTCCGCGTCGTCGGGAGTGAAGGGCATCCCTTTGAAAGTATCACCGATGTCCTTATAATTAAGAACATTCTTCTTTTCTCTGGCCTTCACAAGAAGCTCTGTCAGTTTTTCGGCGAATTTTACTTCGTTCTCTGTCATCTGCTCTCTCCTATTCTATCTATGTTGCAGTTATCATGCCTGAAAATACGGCACGGTGCAGCGCATTGCCATTGATCTGTCGTTTCCGACTATCCGTTTCACACCGGTGTATCATCTTCCGGATAAGTCAGTCTGAAAATCTTGCCCCCGCTCCTGAACTCCTCCAGCTTTTTCTTTCTGCCGATAAGCTCATTGAGAGTCGCGACGTCTTTTCCGTCCCAGGATTTGATCCGCCTGTCATTGCTTGCATTCATAATGCGTACAACGGTATCGGTAAACGCCTTATCCTGATCCTCCGAGTTCCTGGTTGCAATCGTTGTATGGAAAAGCTCGGCTACCATGTTCTGGTCTTCTGCTTCGGAAAAAAGATTTATCAGAGCTGCTTCGTTGACCTGCCCCTCTTCGAACTGAGTGTATAAATTTTCCGCAATAGTCCTGCAGAGAGGATCCGAGAAGTCAGCAGGCCCTAAATAGTCCTTCGTAAGAGCATAGGCTTCAGGATGGTTAGCGAGATAAGTAAGCATCAGCTTCTCGGACCGTACTATGCCGTCTTCCGCGGTGTCCTTTCTTTTTCTGACAAAATCTCCTGTATCCGTTGCTGCCTGTCTCCGGTCCGGAACATTGCCGGAGAGTGCGAGCCGGTTCATTGACTTTCTCAACGTATCGGGTTTTATGTAATACTCCCTCGCAACGGCCTCAATATAATTTTCCCGTTCTACTTCATCAGGGATATTCAGAAGTCTTCCGGAAACATCATAAATAAATCTCGTCCTCTCCTGCGGCTCTTCCATCCTGTAATTTTTGCTCACTTCCGCAATTTCGAAGAGAATGGCATCCCGGGCCTCATCGAGCCTCTTTTCCATCTCTTCTGCTCCGAGCGCTTTAATGAATTCATCGGGATCTTTATACGGGTCCTGATTTACCACTCTGACGCTTAACCCCTCATCCTTCAGAATCGGGATAGCACGGATCGCAGCCGTTTTTCCCGCATTGTCAGAATCATATAACAGGAAGACGTTATCAGTATACCGCCTCAGAAGATTTGCCTGCTGAGGCGTGAGCGCAGTACCGAGTGATGCGACAGTATTATCGAATCCCGCCTGATGCATGGAAATAACATCCATATATCCTTCGCAAAGTATAATGCCTCGCCGCCGGCTTCTCTTCGCAATATTCATAGCGAAAAGATTTCTTCTCTTGTTGAAGATGTCGGTTTCTTTGGTATTGAGGTACTTAGGTTTTGCATCTCCAAGCACTCGTCCA
>CAMYVI010000167.1 GCA_947302185.1 uncultured Lachnospiraceae bacterium | reverse complement strand
ACGAGGTTGTACACATTTCCGAATGCTGAATCACTTCTTATGACCCACTCTCCGTCTTTTATAAATGCATACAGTTCCCTCTCATCAGCATCTGCATCATTCTGCGTTTTCAGGACAATGCTCACATCAGCGATATCTTCTTGTGCCGCATTTATGCCGAGCTCATTTATAAGCTCTTTCAGAGCGATTTCTTCGTTCCCGTAAACGGAGTACGTGTAGCCGAAATATGTGAAGTCAACCGTGTAGACGACGCCATATACGGAGAAGCTCTCCGCATCAAATCCTACAGTGTCGATTCCTTTCAGAGTACCTCCCGTAACGGCCGCGACCTGCTCGGGACCTTCCTCGGCAAAGTGAACGGCGCATATCCTGTCTGTCGAAGCATCGGTAATCATATGATGATATGAAATATCTACCCGTACCGGAGCATTGGGCTCGAATTCACCGTTTTTCGTCATGATCTTAATGTCGAAAAATCTGCCTTTGAGATCTACTTCAACATCCTCGCTGATTCCAAGGACTTCTTTTGCTCCTTTGATACAGCTATCATATTCTGCGGAAACGGGCATTATTTCTCTGACATACAGCTTCGCGGTGTCAGGAATTCCCGCATCTATGCCGTATGTCATAGTCACAGTATAATCATTTCCCGAAGCAGTCAAAGTATATTCTGCCCCTTTATCTGCTGCCGTTTTAGATTCATTAGTCACTGCTTCCGCTTCAGCTGCAGATTTCCTCGTTTCCTCAGTCTCTGCTCCCGAACCTTTTTCTTTAACAGCAGATTCCTGCGGTTTTTCATACTCCTCTTCTCGTTTTTCCGCGTTCGGCTCATCTGCTTCCGGATTCATATTTTCTTCTGCGGGAGCAGCCACATCTGACTGCCCGGTCTTCGTTTCAGGTTCCTGCGCAGGTTCCTCGACGTCATCTTCCCGGCCGTACATATCTGACTCCTCAGTCTCGGTTTCCGGTCCCGACTCTGTCTCTTCCTGATCAGAAGCATGAGATTCCTCAGCATCCTTTATTTGTTCTTCTTTTTCCGGTCTGTCTTCTTTTGATTCCTCGATTTCCTCTCCGTCAGAAGCTGCATGAGATTCCTCAGCTGCTGCATTCAGGTCTTCTGATTCTTCAGTCTTTTCCGCTTTCTCTTCCGATTCAGGATATGATATTTCATCTTCATAAGAAGCCTTATCGGAATCATCCGGCTCTTCTGCATCGCCGTCTGTACCCGGAGAAGAATTGTCAGCCGATATATCTTCCGATTCAAACTCTTCTGCCGCCGTATTCTCCGCTCCGGGTGTCAATATTCCGTAACCGTAAATCGTTCCGTAGGGATTGTCTCCTTCTTGGTAATCCCCTACATCTATTCTCACCTCGGAAACTTCATTTTCCGCATCACCGTAGACCACATTTACGGAATTCACGGTTTCTCCGAAAAGATCAAGAAATCCGCGGTTCACGTCTGTAACGATTCCGACATGAAGCACATCTTCGGAATTCATCGTAAAGAAAATGATATCGCCCGCTTCGGGAATGTAGTCTGCCGAATCTGCATATATTCCGTATTCAGCAAGAAAGCCGGCCCAATTGCCGGCGTTACAATCAAATCCCATGTCATAGACTCCCGCGTGATCCAGAACAAAAGACACGAACATTGCATCCCAGCTCATATAAGCATATGTGCTGAGTCCGTTCTCCAGTCTGTCGCCGCTTTGGTCTATAACATCACCGTACCAATGACCGTAACGCGTATATCCGGATGTATTGTCCTCATCCGACACTAAATAATTTCTGTCACTCTCTCTGTACCCCAACTGACTTATAGCAACCGCGACCACATCTGCATTCCGGTCACCGCTGAGCAGCGGTAACGATGCCTCCCACATATCCGCGTCTTCTATATCCGCATACAAATCTGCAAAGCATTCAATTGAATGTACATGATCTTCATATCCACATACAAACTCGCCTTCGGAGTTCATACATTCCTCTGTATGAATATGCTCTTCATATCCGCAGTTCGTCTCCTGCGCGCTCATTGTAATAGCGGGCACTATAAGAGGATAAAGGGTACAGAAAAAAATAATGCATGACAAAACACTGACCGCTGTTTTCCACTTCTTGTGAAAAAGCTTTTCTGATACAGCATTTATGTCATGAGCAAACTTTTTCCGCATCACTTTTTTCACCTCCTATCTGTTATATTTCAGCTTTTACTTCAGAAAAGGGAGAATTCGAATTCTCCCTTTTCTGTATGTATATCATAATTGAGAATGCATAACAGTTATATTATTAGTCATAACTGTATTATGCAATATAATTGTTTATATTCTGTGAATAATTTGTTATCATATAAGTGTGTAGAGTTATTTAAGATATTTAAAATTTTATCAGTCTTCTCCTTGCTAAAGACAGATAAAACGATTTCATAAAGCGGTACCATATGCATTTTCAATATGCAATCCTGTTGACCGTATCATAAACAAGGAATCATACTATCATATCTATAAGCATTTATCAAACTTTTATGTCGTGTATTCCTCTTTTCTATCATTCTCCTTTTATCGTATAATCATTCGTTTTCTCCGAAATTATACAGAGTGCAAACGGTATTATACAGCCGGCAATCAGGCAGAATGCTGTTACTATAGTAAAAAGCTTCATAAAAAAGCCGGTGCATAGGTTCAGCCCTCTTGCGTTACACACAAAGTATATTGAAAGCAACGCAGTATTCAGCAAAATCATAATCCTGGAAACATCACGGGTATGTTTTTGAAGATTCCGCTTATACGTCCAGCTTTTTTCCGATGTCAGGATAATAAAGAGCGGCAGACCGAATGCTATGGAAAAGATCGTATTGTTAAAAAATATCGTCTGCATCAGCGATTTATACCAGAAACCGGCGGAAACCTGCGTTCCGATGTTCAAAATCCACGCACACGCAAGATTTCCCAGAAAAGAGCTGAATACGAACAGACCAAGATTTTTCCAGGAGTGGCTATTAGGCGGCTCATCAGAGAATGAACGCCAGATAATATACGGAATTAACGCAGCCATAAAATTGGCTGCAAAACCGAAAATGCTCGTCATTCCGTAATCCCGGATCCAGTAAAGGTCTCCCAGGAGATTTCCGACCGCACATGCCAGGGCACCGGCAGGACCTAAAAGGAGTCCGCCGACTACCGGAAAAAGATTCTCCGGCCTGATTTCGGAATATCCGTCCGCAAATTCGAAAACATTGATTGATAAGCTCAGAACAGCAAAGGCGCATGCAAGAAGCAGGCAAAGGGCAGGAAGTTGAGACCTCTTACCGACCTCTCGGCCTCCATCAGGTGTTTGCGGGTCCGGATCTGCCCGGTCTTCGAGGGAAGTTTTCTCTGATATTGAATCATGATCCTGATCAGATTTCTTTTTATCCTTTGATAGGAAATCTGTACCTGCCACGACAGCGCCTACTGCGATTATACAGGCACTCAAAAGTGATCTGGCCGAAAACAATTCGGTATTTCCGCTGGTATTAGGTATTATCAGAGCAAGCAGGATTGTTACAATCGGCTCTGTGGATGCTATTACCGTCACGCTTATTGCATCGGCGTATTTTTCACCGTACATAAGCATAATATAGGCATATGCCTTTGAAAAGAAAGCTAAGATCAGAATATAGGAAATCGTCTGAGCAGACCATTCTATTGTCGTGAAGGAACCGGCATCTGCCATTACCCATAGGACAAGACCGATCAATGCAGTAAAACACAATTGAAGAACGGTAAGGAGCAGCGGAGACGAAACGCGCGTATAGTCCTGAGCCAGAACAATGTAAAGAGACATCATAATACAGGAAATGGTAACGTAAATGATTCCCAATAGTCCGTTGCTTTGAAGCGAAAAGCTCGTGGACAGACAGATTCCCAATAAAATGATGACAATACCCGCAACGTTATTCCTTGTAGGAAACTGTCTGCGCAGTGCCATGATCAGAGGAACGACTACGATGTTGAGAGATGCAATCGTGCTCACCGACGATGCAGGCAGTGAGTCTAATGCGAGTTTTTCGAAAAACATATTGCCGGCAATAAGCAGAGCAAGAATAAAACTGTAAAGCAGCGTCCTGCGAGTGACGTAGCGCATCTGCCTAAAAAACAAAGCCGAAAGAATAATACCGGCTACGCCTGATGTAAGCGTCAGATAAGCATAGACCGAAAAATCCTGCGGTACATCTTTGATGAAAATATAAGATGAGGCCCAGCATAATGTAATTGATAAGAGAACAATACGTGATTCCTTTTTAGTCATAATAAGCTTCTTCCCTATTTACTCCGGCTGTTCCGTTCATTGAGCCAATCCAGAATATAACGGTACACCTCGCTGTGATTCAACTCATTCAGGATTTCATGGCGATCACTTTCGAAAAGATGCATCTGAACGTCATTGAGGCCGGCTTTTTTATATGACTCGTAAGCCTTTCTGACACCATCCCCGAAACCGCCCACCGGATCATCCGTCCCTGATACAAGCAGCAACGGAAGACTCTTCGGAATCCTGCCGATCTTTTTCGGATTCTCTGCAGCTTCGATAGCTGTAAACATGGAATAATATCCGTTCATCGTGAACCGGAAGTTATTGAGAGGATTGGCCTTATACGCATCGACAATCTCCTCATCTCTGGTCAGCCAGTCCATGTTTGTCCTTGCTGGCTCGAATTTCCGGTTATAGTTACCGAAACAGATGTAATCAACAATCAGGGATCGGTGTTTCCATCCCCTGAAAGCAGCGATTGTACTGCAAAGTCCTTTCCCCATTTTCAACATGCCTTTCGGCTGACTACCGGTCCCCACTATTACGGCCCCTGTCAGATCCTGCCCGAACAATTCGATATACTCGCGTGTAAAGAAGGAACCCATGCTGTGTCCGATCAGAAAATAAGGTACTTGCGGAAAATGTTTTCGAGTGATTAAATGCAGTTTTCTCATATCGGAAATGACGGCCTCATTTCCGCCCGGCTGCCGGAAAAATCCCAGTTCTTCCCCTGATTTAATGCTTTTTCCGTGGCCGAGATGATCATTTCCGACCACCACGTAACCATGCTGAGCAAGAAAGCTTGCAAAGCGTTCATATCTGTCAATGAATTCTACCATCCCGTGCGCGATTTGTACAACTCCGATTGTTTCGTTTTCCGGATACCATACTATAACATGTATATTCGTCTTTTTATCTGCAGATGAAAATGTGTATTTTTTCTTCATAACACTATTTCTCCATTGGAAGATTTCTTCCCGCCGCGAGCCGAGATTTGCTGAACATCTCATTCTTTCTGTTATTCTTAATGCAGTAAAGGATCCTCAGCACTGATGATCTCAGTGCTAAAGACCCTTCTTTTATTCAGAAATCTGTCATCATAGCAGCTTCATTATCCGGTTCAGATTCTACCTTCCCTGTCGGTATTGGCGATGGCGTTTCCGTCACGGAAGATGTCGGTTCGGGAATAATCGTAAGCGCTGCCTTTTCTTCTTCGACCGGCTTTGGCGTTGCCGGTTTTGTGTCATCCTGTTTTGGATCATCTGTATCAGCGGGTTCTGACGCGGACGCCTGTCCTGACGTTGAACCTTCGGCTGAATTCGTTCCTGCTGCAGGTACGACATCTGACCCGGATTTGGATTCTGATGTTTTCCCGCCCGCTTGATTCTGCGTTTTCGAGCCCTTATCCTTCGAGTCCGGTGCGGTTGTGGGTGTAGCCGAAGCATTTTTCGAATCCTTCTTAGTATCCGGACCCGAGGGCTTGGCTGTGGCTGCAGGATCAGTGGTTTGTGATGGGAGGACTGTGGCAGATGATGCTGCAGTCGAAGTATCTGATC
>CAMYVI010000166.1 GCA_947302185.1 uncultured Lachnospiraceae bacterium | reverse complement strand
GACTGAAGCGACCGGAATAAGTGAAAAACAGTTCGTACGCACCGCCTTCTCCTTTCGGTTGGCCGCAACGTAGGCTGTCAGAGATCTGTGGGCTGCATATCCTTCTGCGAGCAGGAAATCGTAATTCTCATAGTCGGTATAGTATCTCCGAAGCATAGCTCCGTCACATGTTATCTCCAGTCTGACATCATCTCCGCGTGAGACCAGATGAAATACTTCATCGATGATATCAATATCTACCGGCATTACTTCTGGTGCTTTCCACGAAGCCCGGATCACTTTCCGCTTGTCGCCCTCGATTTCCGACATACCCGCCGCAACAGGGATATCGGGAAGTTTGAACAGACGCGTATAATCAAGCAGCGATGAAACGAGAAGAGCCCCCTCCGCGTCATTGCGTATTTCATATTTCTCACTGAACAGAGAGATGTAATCCGCAAGATGATAGCTTTTAAGGTCGAACATGAATTTATACGGCGTAAGTGCGCGCATAAGATCAAGTGTCTTTTTTCCTTTTGCAGGATCCTGCGCTCTGTATGCCTGATATTTCTTCCTTAAATGAGGGAGATCAAAGCTATTTCCGTTGAAGGTCAAAATGCAGGATGAACGCATGAGAACTTTTGACAGATCAGCTAAAATGTCATACTCATCAGACTCGCGTTCTGCAATCCATTCATATTCTAAAAACGGGCTTCCATATGTTATTGCACGGGCTGCAAGCAGCCTGCTGGTGCGCCAGAACCTTCCTTCCGTCTCAATATCTACAAGGCACCAGCCGTTTGTGAACACAGAAGTATGAGGCATTTCAATATTGTATGTGTTACATATCATATCAATTCACCTTTATATCACAGTGTGAGATGACCCCCGCCTCTTTAGGGTGGGTAACAGACCCGCCCCTAAAAAGAGACATATCAGCTGATGCTGACCCGGTACGCATTTCGTCCGCCGCAGAGACCTGATCGGATCCGGCCAAACAGTCTGGCAGCCGGAATTTTTACGTGGACAATTATACTACATTGTGGAATAATAAACAAAGATTGGCTGAAGGCAATAATACTATATGAAACTCCTAAGAAAATCGGATATTTTACTAATTGCGATTCTCGCCGCAATTCCGCTGTGCATGCTGGCTTTCAATGCGGTATCCGCGATGAATCACACCGAAACAAGACTGGTCATCTTAAAAGACGGAGAGATTTACGGGACTTATCCGCTCACGGAAGACCGAATAATCGAAATCGGTGAGACCAACATTTGCGAAATAAGCGGCGGTGAGGTGAAAATGACACACGCGGATTGTCCTGACCAGGTCTGTGTACACTCTATCCCAATCAGCAGATACGGAGGCCATATTGTCTGCCTGCCCAATAAAATTATCCTCAGCATCGAGGGGGGAGAAGACGCTAAGGATACGGACGCTCCCGATGCCGTCGCAAGGTAAGCATGACAGCTGCATCCGGAACTGATAAAAACTCGAAATTGCATGCCGTAAAACCTGCCGGCTATGCCGATAAAGAGATTTGCCATTTAATAACGGAGACATATTTACTCAATGAATGTAATAAAGCGGACTCCCTACCGGGGAGGTACAGCCTCCAAAACCGCATACCTCGGCCTTTTTTTAGCCCTGGCTATATTGATGGGATATATTGAGGCCATCATCCCTGTTCAGATGCCGCTGCCCGGAATGAAACTCGGGCTGCCGAATCTGGTGATTGCAGCGATCTTATATATATACTCATGGAAAGAGGCCGTTATCATCTCCGCGCTCAGGGTAATCGTCATCGGTTTTATGTTCGGCAACATGTTCAGTATCGCTTACGGGCTTCCCGGCGCAGTGTTCAGCCTCCTTGTCATGGCGATACTGAAGAGAACAGACATCTTCAGTATCGTTGGAGTCAGCGCCGCCGGCGGCACAGCCCACAACATTGCCCAGACTGTGGTCGCGTTCTTCATCGTAAAAGGTTTCCCGGTCAACTGGTATCTTCCAATCCTTATGATCGCCGGTCTCATTGCCGGCACACTTATTGGATTCGCGGATGCTCTGATCATCCCGAGAATATATCCGTTGGCAAATACGAAATGAAAAGCAGCGATATGCATATTTGATTACATAGTACCAATATCCGCATATAGATAATGAGGAATACCAATGTACGCATATATTAAAGGCGAGGTCGCTGAAATAGGCGACTCCTGCATTGTTATTGACAATAACGGAATAGGATACAATATTACGGTTCCCGGCTCCGTTACAGATTCGGGAATCAGTATCGGCGACGAAGTAAAAATATACACACACTTTGCTGTCAGAGAAGACGCAATGCAGCTTTACGGCTTCATTTCCAAGGATGACCTGGCAATGTTCCGTCTGCTTCTGGGTGTCAACGGTATCGGTCCGAAGGCGGCCTGCGCCATTCTCAGCGGGCTGTCAGCGGACGATCTGAGATTTGCGGTGCTCTCTGATGATGCCGCATCGATTGCCAGAGCACCGGGCGTCGGAAAAAAGACTGCGCAAAAAATCATCCTGGAGCTTAAGGACAAAGTCGATCTTGGGGATGCATTCGAACTTAAAGCCGCCCACAACGAAGCAAAAGCCTCAAAAGACACGTCAAACAGCGCGGAGACAGAAGCCGTCATGGCTCTTACAGCCCTCGGATATCCCAATGCACAGGCCCTTCGGGCTGTGAAAAACGCCTCAAAGAAGCAAGGCACATCCTCAGTCGAGGATCTTCTTAAAGCCGCCCTGAAAGAACTGTTCTGATAGAAGGAGGATCTTATGCCGACCAAGCGAAAAATCAATACGGACGCGACACCGGAAGATGTACGTCTGGATCACAGCCTGAGGCCTCGTTATCTGACGGAGTACATCGGGCAGGAAAAGACAAAGTCAAACCTCAAAGTATATATAGACGCCGCCAAATTCCGCGGCGACACATTAGACCACGTGCTGTTTTACGGACCGCCGGGACTCGGCAAGACCACTCTTGCCGGCATAATTGCAAATGAAATGGGTACGAACCTCAAAGTCACCTCCGGTCCTGCTATTGAGAAGCCCGGGGAAATGGCTGCGATCCTCAACAATCTGGAGACAGGTGATATCCTGTTCGTCGATGAGATCCACCGCCTGAACCGTCAGGTCGAGGAAGTTCTGTATCCCGCAATGGAGGATTTCGCAATAGACATCATCATCGGAAAAGGGGCAGCATCCAGATCGATCCGGCTCGACCTGCCTCACTTCACACTTGTCGGTGCTACGACAAGACCGGGTATGCTGACCGCGCCGCTCAGAGATCGGTTCGGAGTCATAGACCATCTCGATTATTACACTCCCGAAGAGCTCTATGAAATCATCATCAGATCCGCCGACCTTCTTGGTGTGGAAATATCGGGAGACGGAGCGATGCAGCTCGCAAGGCGCTCGAGAGGGACACCAAGACTTGCGAACAGACTCTTAAAGAGAGTCCGCGATTTCGCACAGGTCCGCTATGACGGCGTTATCACCGGGGAAGTGGCCCGGGATGCCCTCGATCTACTGGATGTAGACCAGTACGGACTCGAGATGCTTGACCGTAAGATCCTGGAGACCATGATCACGAAATTTGACGGAGGCCCGGTCGGGCTTGACACACTTGCCGCTACGATCGGCGAAGATTCCGGCACCATCGAGGATGTATATGAACCCTACCTTCTCATGAACGGATTCATTACACGAACACCGCGCGGACGTCTGGTCACTCCTCTTGCCATGCGGCATCTGGGATATCCACTTCCTGACGCATAATACGATGTATTAGTATATACTTTCAATTGTATATGTATTTAATTTATTGACAAAGCTTCTCTTAACTGCGATAATAATACACTGATGAAATTTTGCAATTGAATGGAGTCAGAATGATTCAGGATGCGCATAGATCAGACCTTCAGAACTATATCTGGGATATTATGAAAGTAATCCTAAAATATATAGAAAAAGAAGGAACCGAGTATTATATGCTGGGAGGCACACTTCTGGGCGCTGTGCGTCACAAGGGATTTATACCCTGGGATGACGATATAGATATAGGAATACCCAGAGGCGAATATGAACGATTCCTCTCTGACATCAAGAGAGAACTGCCGGACTACATGGCTGTACGCACTTATAAGAATAGCAGGAATCATCACTATTACTTCTCACGTATAGTGGATAAACGTTATAAAGTAAAAAGGACAGGAAGTGAAGTCGACAGACTTGAAGAGGTCTGGGTCGACATTTTTCCGTTGGACGGAATGCCTGACCGGTTCATTGACCGGCAGATTCACAAAGCCAAACTGCTTGCCGCAAGGGTAATGTATCATGTTGCCACTTTCGACAAGGTCAATCTCAAGCGGCCGAACAGACCGTTCTATGAAAAAGTCCTGATCCGACTCATTAAATTCTTCCACCTCGGAAAGCGGGGAAATATGTATTTCTGGCTGAACACAATCGACAGGCTCCTTAAGAAATACCCCTACAGTAAATCAAGCTGGTGCATCAACTTCATGGGACAATACATGTTCAAAGAGATGTTCCCGAAGGAGTATTACGGAAAAGGACGTCTTTACGACTTTGAAGAATGCCGGATGATGGGTCCGGAAAACGCAGACGCAGTCCTTACTCAGCAATACGGCAATTATATGAAGTATCCAAAAGATGCAGACAGAAACACACATGCTTCTGTACTTATAGTAAAGTGATTTAATTAAAGGGGCTCCGGCCTCTTTTTTTACAAATATGAAACTGCGAAGCACATTTTGTTCCCGATCATAAATCAGTCCCTTGACAGGAGATGAACATGAAAATATGTTTTGTTACCCATCTGTCCAAACTCTCAGGCGCTGCCAATTCGCTTCTGGATCTTCTTGACGCCCTGGATTTCAGTGAATACGAACCGTTCGTCATCACAAATTCCAGGGGCGGACTTGTGCCTGAGCTGGAAAAAAGAGGAATCCGGTATGCAATCGTCCCGTATTCCCCGGCGACGAACTCTGAAGATATGGTCAAAAATATCGGTAAAAGAGCGATGAACACCAACGTGTTGAATTTTCTTTCTGTCAAAGCCATCGAGCAGGTTCTGAAGAAAGAGAAGATCGATATCGTACACAATAATTCTTATATGTCCGGTGCCGGCATGGAAGCTGCCAGAAATCTGGGAATTCCATATATCTGTCATCTCCGGGACTTTATATGGGAGGATCATCACAGGACGTTTATCAACAAAACGCTGATGCACGAGCTCCTCTATGACGCGGACAGGGTCATTGCCGTAAGCGAATCCGTCAAGGAAAAATTCGAAAATATTTCCAGAAAAGAAATCGAAGTTATTCATGACGGAATAAAGACCAGTGAGTACTTGCTTCCCGAGAGGGAAATCCTGAATGATAAACAGATCAATATCGTTCTTGTAGGCAGGGTAGCGCCGGGCAAAGGACAGATGGACGCGATCCGCGCGGTCCGCATTGTCTCAAAGAACACTGACATCCCCGTATTTCTTCACTTATGCGGCAATATCGGTGACAAGAGATATTTCAACAAAATGCGCGACTATATAGAAAACCACAAGATAGGTTATGTGACTATACACGATTTCTCGAATGACCTGACGTCAATCCGCGGAATCAGCGATATAGGCCTCACCTGTTCGAAGTCGGAAGCTCTCGGCAGGGTCACTGTAGAGAATATGCTTTCTTCACTGCTTGTTGTCGGAGCAGATACCTGCGGCACGACAGAAATCATACGAGACGGTGAAAACGGTCTTCTCTATCCGGCCGGAGATTACCACGCGCTTGCCGAAGTCATCATGAAAGCAATAAATGATCCTGAAAGC
>CAMYVI010000165.1 GCA_947302185.1 uncultured Lachnospiraceae bacterium | reverse complement strand
CAGAGGAAGTGCAGAAGCGCGGGTATCAATACTGGGATTGGAATGCGGAGACCGGCGACGGAAATATGGTTTCTGTCGATGAGGAGATTGCCGAAGCTACCTCCTGCGAATACAATAATATTGTCATGCTGGCTCATGACGGTGACCTGAAGGAAGCCACACTGGAAGCAATGCCGGCAATCATCCAGAATTTCAAGGATAGAGGATACATATTCAAAGCGCTTGACAGAGAGGCCAAGGTCATACATCATGATGTGTTGAATTAAACTTTACCGCAAATGAGCAAGATCTGGCTATTTATTTTCATCGCGCAATTCTCGTGACTTGGAATGATTATTTTGAATGCGGTCGGAGGTCCGTTTTATGGATAAAAATAAAATCACTGCCGCAGTTATCGTCGCGCTCGCTATTCTGAATTGTTTTGCACTTATGCGACTGGTAAAAGGACCACGGATGTCTGTTAAAGTCAACAGCTCGGGGACGCAATCAGCAAGTGGAGAGGCTTCAGACATTGAAAGCGTGAGCAGTGCGGAATCCGTGAGCGCAGATTTTTCAGATGATGGGATGTCGGAGTTGGAGCAGGTACAAGACAATCAGACCGGAGCGGATCAATCAATGTCTGATAAGGCAGAGCCGGACGAAGATGGTCCGATGGTCGTAGCCGACTCGGATGTAATTCTTCTCGGGGATACAGTTCCGGTCAGATTCTACGACGGTTCCCTGGTTTACTCCGTTGCTGATGATCTGAGATTCACGTGCCAACCGGATATTGCAGAGTTTCAGATAGATGAGCAGGGATACAGGAACCATATTGTCGCTGAATCTTCCGGTAAGACAGTGGTAACAGCCGTTAAAGGAAATGTATCGGCAGACAGAGAGTTTTATCTGCTTGATCCGGGGGATGCTTCGAACCAGGTATCCTGTAATACTGACAGTCTTGTCTTTACGGTTGATGCTGAACAAAACGGTTCGGGGAACCTGGAACTGAAGGTTGACGGAATGGCTTCTGAGATGCTTGATGTGAGAGCATACACTACGGGAGACGTGTCTGTGAAAACATCTGCCGGGTGGGAGGATGAAACATTGAAAGTATCGGTAAGCAATAACCTCTCACCCGGCAGCGGAATACTTGTAATTGTGTTTACAGAAAAGGATAATCCTCAAAAATTAGTCGGTTATAAAAAGATTAATATTACAGTCGTTCGAAATTATATCTCAGATGACCAGGGATAGTTATGTCGTTCTCAGTACTGATCAGTTTGCCTGATGTTACCGGTATGTGTCCTGCGATTACAGATAGTTAGCAGATTTCATTATCAGGCGGTTTGCCTCAGGTCAGAAGGCAGTTTTTCTGTGGACGAGGGTAGATAGTATCACCTTCTTCAAACACAGAGAAAGGTATATTATATCTTTGCGCGTAAGTCTCGCTGGTCGAGGAATGATTCCCGTAGATGATGAGAGAATAATCCCCGATAAAAGCCTCCGGGAAAATTTCCACATTATCGTTATGCACATATATCCGGCACAGGTTTGAGGCATTTTTAAAAGCGTTATCCGCAATAAATGACAGAGATGAAGGCAGCTCTATTTCAGTGATATTTGTGCAGGAGCTGAATGCGTAAGACTTAAGTTTCGTGATCGTATCAGGGAGTGTGATTTCTCTGAGTGAAAGCGCATGAGTAAATGCATTTCTTCCGATAACTTCGACCCCTTTCGGAACAAAGTAGCTTTCAGAATCCGAACCACAGGGATATTGGATCAGTGTTTTCATGTCGGAAGTGAAAAGTGCATCTTCATAAGCCGTGAAGTGAGTGTTGTTCTTGTTGACTCTGAACTTGTTAATACTGTCGCAATAACAGAAACAGCCGGAGCCTATGATTTCTGTTCTTTCAGGTATCTCAATTGTAGTGAGAGCATGACATTCCCGAAAAGCACCGTCTAGTATTCTGGTAATATTTGATGGTAGGTAACAGCTTTTAAGATTGGTACAGCGGGCAAATGCAAATCTGCCGATTTCTTCAAGAGTGCTGGGCAGAGATATGCCGGTCATGTTGGAACAACTATCAAACGCCCCATCCTGGATGGTATGACAGCCCTCCTGGATCACAACTGATGTGATTGTCTTATTGTTCATAAAAGCGGATACGCCTACTACAAGTACTTCTTTCGGAAGAACTATATCTCCTCCCGGTCCGTAGTATGCAGTCAGTATATGATCGGCGGTGATACGATAATCATCGGCCAATACGGTGTGGGGAACGGAACAGAGTATGAACAGGAAAAGTATTGTAAGCAGTTTGGTATAAGGTTTTGATAACATGGCAGCAACCTCACAGTTTATCTATGTTGGTATTTTAATCATAGTATAATATATCATAGTTTGGTGATCCTGCGTTCATGATGCTCCGAAATATTGAACGCAAACGATGAAATTCCACACGGGAAACTATTATCATCAGTTGCCTGTGAGAGTCAGGGAAGAAGGAATAATATGCAGACAGAGTATGCTTACGGTGCTGACATCGGATGGCTGAGTCAACTCGAAGCCAACGGAATTAAGTGGGTCAATGAAGATATGCAGGAAGCGGATGCGATTAGGGAGCTTAAGCGTCTCGGCACAAATGCCGTTCGCCTGCGTGTCTTTGTCAACCCTCCCGTTACTGCAATATGGCGTAAAAATGAGACGACCGTGTGCATGCTGGGATTCTGCAATGCAGAAGGTCTGCTCGATGCCGCAAAGAGAGCCGGGGATGAAGGCATGCGTCTGATGATTGATTTTCATTATAGTGACCATTTTGCCGATCCCGATATTCAGGATATACCCGATGAATGGAAGCCGCTAAGCGATGAGGAACTACACGCTGCAGTCCATGATCATACGACAGGCATTCTTAATTTGCTGAAAAAGAATGGTGTTGAGCCGGAGTGGGTTCAGGTTGGGAACGAAATCAATCATGGTCTGATGTGGCCGCGGGCAAGCCTATCAGAGGCACCGGGACTTATGATAGCCCTTCTGAATACCGGATATGATGCGGTAAAAGAAGTGTTTCCGGAATGCAGTGTCGTTACACATCTTGCCTGCCTTAACGATCAGAGAGAGTGTGATCCGTTTCTTAACGTATTTCTGACAAACGGAGGTAAGACAGATATATTTGCTTTCTCTTTTTACCCATACTGGTTCGATTGTCCCTATGATGTGCCTTTCATTTACAGACAATTGAAATATTTCCATGACAGGGTGAAGAAACCGATACTCATCGCTGAAGTAGGAGGTAAGGAGACAGAGCCGAATCGGACGTATGAGATCGTGAAAAATACGATAGATGCCGGGAGGCTGCTGCCGGAAGGAACAGTTCGGGGGATATTTTACTGGGAGCCATGCGCGGGTGCGGATTTTCTCCCGGATCACTATCCGCTGGGAGCATCAAAGACCGTCGGTCCGAAAACGCTTCAACTGTCCGGAACGTTAAAAGCATATAGAGATGCTGTAAAAAACTGAATATACTTGTTCATAGGAGTATTTCATGTACAGGAGATGTAGTTTATTATGAAGAATAAGAATATTAAAAATATAGTTTTTGCTCTGGAATGTGCAGTTTTACTTCTGCTTGCAGTAATGGTCGGCCATTCTGCAATTAAGGCAAATCGCCTGGCAGCCGAGACGGAAGCGTTGAAAGCGGAAGTGGAGGACCTCAAGGAGCAAGTCAAAAAAGCAGATGCGGAGAAGGCCGCAAGTGAGAAAGCAGCAAGTGACAAGGCAGCGAAGGAGCAGGAGACGACGAAAGCTGCCGAAACGCAGGCCGTCACGGCAGAGCCGAGTCCGACGCAAACACCAGCCCCGACGCCGACTGATACACCGACTCCGACCCCGGAGATCTTATACCTGACGGATCTTTCCGATGTAAATCCCGGGGAAATAATAGATGATGCTCTGATTGATCCCTATGATATCGGAAAGTATTTCACGTCCTCCATGATCGTTGAGGGGGATGAGATATTTAACAGAATTATCGACCGGTCATTCCGCTACAATGATAATATCGCACTTTCGGATCTTCGCTATATCAAGCTGATCCACAGGAATTATGAGGGGCAGACCCAGGTGGGAGAGCTGATTGTGAATGCGGCCATAGAAGCGGATGTCATGGATATCTTCATGCAGTTCTATTTGAACGGGTATCAGATATATTCTATGTACCTGATTGATAATTTCTGGGCAGGTGACGGAGACTCGTCGGATTATGCATCGATTGATGTGAACAACACCTCTGCTTTCTGCTACCGCACAGTTACCGGGTCTTCAAATCTCTCGAATCATGCGTACGGCCTGGCAATCGATCTCAATCCGCTGGAAAATCCATATGTACGGATCGGCGACGACGGCTACGGTACGTCTGCTCATGCAAATGCACAGGCCTATAATAATAATCGCAGCTCGGCCACGATGCCTCATGTTATAGATCATGAAGATCTGGCCTATGTGCTGTTTACCGAACACGGCTTTACCTGGGGCGGCGACTGGAGCAATCCGAAAGACTATCAGCATTTCCAGAAAGAGTTCGGCTGATGAGGGGACAGATGATACTATCTGTAAGAGATTAGTGAGTACAGCAATCGTTAAGAAGATCTTTCATAGATACATCTGACGCCTTCAGGATTGATTTCCTGATGGCGTTTCTTTATAATGATAGGAGATTTATATTCCTATGATTTTGATAGGATTTGGAGGTGCGTATGATCCGTGAAATCGATCAGAAACTTGAAGATTTAAAACGATACATCGCTTCTTTTGACGGAATAGCCGTCGCATTTTCCGGCGGGGTGGATTCCACATTTCTCTTGAAAGTCTGCCACGATGTTCTGGGTGACAGATGCATAGCGATCACAGCACAGTCCGAGTCTTTTCCTGCAAGGGAGATGGAAGAGGCAGCCGCGTTCTGTGAGAAAGAGAACATAAGGCAGATTCTGTTCAGATCGGGTGAGACGGAGCTTGAACAATATGTCAGCAATCCGAAGGACAGATGCTATCACTGTAAGCATCTGCTGTTCTCAAAAATGAAGCAAATGGCCTCAGAGCAGGGCATAACGGCCGTAGCGGAAGGTTCGAACATGGACGATCTGGGGGATTATCGTCCGGGACTCCGTGCGATAGAAGAGCTGCAGGTGATAAGCCCGCTTCGAGAAGCGCATCTGTATAAATCCGAGATACGGACACTGTCGAGAGAGATGGACCTGCCGACCTGGAGCAAGCAGTCTTTTGCATGCCTTGCGTCCCGCTTCGTGTACGGTGAGCGGATCACCCCGGAAAAGCTGCGCATGGTAGGACATGCGGAGGAAGTCCTGTGTGAGATGGGACTTGTACAGTACAGAGTCAGAATACACGGCAGCATGGCGAGAATAGAGGTGCTTCCGTCTGATTTCGAGTGTATACTCCGAGAGGAGAACCGGGAAAAGATTATCCGGGAATTCAGGAAAGCGGGATTTACATACGTCACGATGGATCTTATGGGATACCGGACAGGGAGTATGAACGAAGTACTATAAAGCGATGCAGCGTGATTCCGGTTCTAATTTGCGTCATCTAAAGCCGGCCTTAATCGCCGCGTACGTCGTGTCAAGACCGGCGAGGCGTTCTTGAAAAGGTTCCGTTTCAATGGGGCAGCTGCGACACATAATCATCAATCGGCGCAAAATCGATTACACAGTCTCCACCGTAGATTCCGACCGGAACCTTGTCCCGGAATGTGTAAACGGAAAGGTCGTCATCGTTCTCAAAATGATAGGCCATGACAGTTTTCTTGTCGGGATCAACCATCCAGTACTCCCGGACACCGGCTGACCGGTACTTATTGAGCTTGATGAACA
>CAMYVI010000164.1 GCA_947302185.1 uncultured Lachnospiraceae bacterium | reverse complement strand
TAAAGAGCCCGGGGCAAGGCCCGTTATTGTCGGCTGCGGTCCTGCAGGGCTTTTCGCCGCTTATCTTCTTGCGTAGTGCGGATACGAACCGCTCATTCTGGAGAGAGGCGGAGATGTGAAAGAACGCACCGGGAAGGTTAATCGTTTCTGGAGAGACAAGAATCTTGATCCCGACACGAATGTTCAATTCGGTGAGGGGGGAGCCGGTACATTTTCCGACGGGAAGCTGAATACATCGGTCAAAGATCCCGGATTTCGCGCGAAATATGTGCGGGAGACGTTTGCAAAGCACGGTGCGGATGAATCCATACTATATGAGCAGAAGCCCCATGTCGGAACGGATGTTCTTGTGGATATTCTCTCGAGTATGCGCCGCGAAATCGAAAGCCTCGGCGGAGAATACAGATTTCACAGCAAGGTCACAGGCATAGGGTATTCTAACGGGGAACTGGGCAGTCTTACCGTAAACGGTGATGAGGATATCCCCGTACAGGCGTGCATTTTCGCACCGGGCCATTCGGCAAGAGATACATTTGAGATGCTGTCAGAGACCGAGCTTCTGATGCAGCCGAAGGCATTTGCATTCGGTATCCGTATCGAGCATCCTCAGAGTATGATCGATATGTCTCAGTACGGTCGGCTTTCAGGTGAGGAACTCGGACCTGCTGCCTACAAGCTCACAGGAAAAGCCTCTGACGGAAGAGGAATATACTCATTTTGTATGTGCCCGGGAGGGTATGTCGTGAATGCCTCTTCGGAAGCGGGCGGTCTCTGCGTGAACGGAATGAGTTATTCCGGGCGTGATTCGGAAAATGCCAACAGTGCTCTCATAGTCACAGTTTCCCCTGAAGATTACGCCGCTTATGCACCTTACGGAACGCATGAAGCGCTTATGGGGGTAGAATTCCAGAGAAGACTGGAAAGAAAAGCATTCGATAAGGGTCAGGGAAACATTCCCCAGCAGCTCTATTCAGATTTTCTGAGCAGAAGTATCAGTCCGTCATACGGTGAATTCGGATCCTGCACGAAGGGGGATACTGTATTTGCGGATCTGAATACGATTCTGCCTCCTTTCGCCTGCCGCGATATAGGTGAAGGCATTCGTCAGTTCGGAAAAAAAATCAAAGGATTCGACCGCGCGGATGCAATTCTGAGCGGGGTCGAAAGCCGCTCATCTTCACCGGTCAGAATCATCAGGAACAAAGAGTGTGTATCTTCGATTGACGGATTCTATCCCTGCGGGGAAGGAGCCGGTTATGCCGGCGGTATCGTTTCCGCCGCGATGGACGGAATGCGGTGTGCGGAAGCAATTATTAAAAGATACCGAAAACTGGGTTGAATCGTGTACATGACCATTATTTTATGCTAAAATGCATATTGCCTGTTTTCCGTCTGTTCGCGGCTGAAGGAAGAAAGCAGGTTTAGTGAAAGACTTATTGAAAAAAAAGGACGCAGATTTTAACAGACCGTATGAGAGATGTCTTTTGTACGGTCCCGCTGCCCTCTCTGACGCGGAGCTGCTGGCGGTCATTATACGTTCGGGAACTGTGGGGGAGACCGCTATCGGTCTGGCTGACAGAATTCTTCACTTGTCCAAAACGGATGAAGGGCTGCTCGGATTGTGCCATTTGTCTATTCATGAACTCATGGAGATACCCGGAATCGGGCAGGTCAAGGCTATCCAGCTGAAATGTGTGGGGGAGCTGTCGAAAAGAATTGCGACCTACAGTGCAAAACAGGAACTTTCATTTTCCGATCCCTGTTCCATAGCTGATTATTATATGGAACGGCTGCGGCATGAGGAGAAGGAAAGTCTGTTTTGCATGATGTTAGATACGAAGAATAATCTGATCGGGGATGAATGTATATCGAAGGGAACTGTCAATTACGCGGTCATGTCCGCGCGGGAGCTTTTTCTGACCGCACTCAGATACAGGGCTGTTTCGATTGTCCTCGTTCATAATCACCCGAGCGGTGATCCGACGCCGAGTGAGGAAGATATTTTACTCACAGAGCGGGTCAAGAAGGCGGGGGACCTTCTTAATATAATCCTTCTGGATCACATTGTGATCGGAGACCGGTGTTATGTCAGTTTCAGGGAGAACGGGATCCTTACAATGGGGGAGTAAATGATAATTCACAATGCATTCGGAGTAGATCTGGGCACCAGTGCTGTCAAGGTCTACTGCCATCATACAGGACAGACTATTGCGGAAAAAAATATGATTGCGATCCGGAACGGCAGGCAGGTGCTTGCTGTCGGTGATGATGCATTTGAAATGTATGAGAAAGCACCGGATAATATCCAGGTATCGAGACCTGTCATGAACGGAAGAATCGCTGATGTTGCCCAGGTCGAATATGTGCTGCACACGATGATCGGCAGGGCGGACAGAAGTGCCGGATATGCTCCTATGATATTCTTCTCCGCCCCTGTTAATATGTCTGAAATTGAGAAAAGAGCGTATTACTCGATAAGCCATGCCGGGTATTTCAGAAATCCGCGTGTATATCTTGTAGACCGGCCGGTATGTGACGCTATCTCGCTCGGAATAAATATTCCTCAGACGAGGGGCTCCATGATTGTTAATATCGGCGGACAGAATACGGATATTTCTGTCATAGCCAACGAACAGGTCATTATAAGCACGGATATCTCGATCGGCGGTCAGCATCTCAACGAAGCTATATGTAATGAGATAAGGCGTCAGGAGAACCTGATCGTCGGAAGAAGAACTGCAAGGCGCCTTAAGGCCGTTCTTGCGACACTCGGAGAAGACATACGTGAGACGCGTCTTGTTACGGGTATGAATACTCTTTCGGGGCTTCCGAGACAGGGAACGGTCAGTTCGGAGCTTGTTTCCTTCGCCGTCGAGGGACAGATTTCACAGCTTGCGGACGAGATACGTACTTTTCTGGAGCGTACTCCGCCGCAGATACGTGAATCGGTTGCCGAGGAAGGCATATACCTGACCGGCGGAACGACACGTATTCCTTCTATAGACAAGTACCTGAGACGTGTTATCGGCTGTCCCGTAAATCTTTCAGGGTACTACGAGATGTGCACGATTCGAGGCCTTGCCGAGCTGATCAGAAATAAAGAGCTTCAGAAGTGGGCCTATACTATAGGTAAGAAAAAATGAAAAAGAAACGATTCTCAATCAAAATAAAGAGCAGACACCTTCTGGTAGGTCTGAGTATCCTGTGCTTCATAATGATCCTCGGAACTCTCACTACATCAGCTGTGCCGTCTCCGATCCGAAATGCAGCCGGTGCGATCGTCACTCCTTTCCAGAACGGAGTAAACAGGGTCGGCACCGTCATGAACGGATGGGCGTCAGGATTCCGAAATGTGCGCAAGTTAAGTGAAGAGAATGAAGACCTGCAGAATAAAATCGATGAGCTGACGGAAGAAAATAACAGACTGATCCAGAGCCGGGAAGAACTCAAACGCCTCGAGGAACTTTATAAACTTGATCAGGAGTACCCGGAATATACCAAGGTGGCCGCTTCCGTCATAGCGAAGGATCCTGGAAACTGGTACAGTACTTTTGTTATAAATAAGGGCGCTGCGGACGGTCTGAAGGTGAACATGAATGTTATTTCGGGCGGAGGCCTTGTCGGAATTATCACGGAGACAGGGGAACACTGGGCACAGGTCCGTTCGATAATCGATGATGAGAATAACATCAGCGCTATGATTGCAACGACATCTGACACATGTATTGTTTCGGGAAATCTGGCGTCCATGTCCAACGGAAGGATTGATTTTTCGGAACTCAGAGACCGCGGCGACGTCGTAGAGCAGGGTACAAGCATTGTGACTTCAAGTATCAGCACACAGTATCTGACAGGCCTTTTGATCGGGTATGTAGCCGAAGTCGCCGAGGATTCGAACCACCTTACCAAGTACGGAACGATTATCCCGGCAGCGGACTTCAAGAATATTCGTGAGGTCCTGGTTATTCAGGAACTGAAACAGACAAAGGAGAATTCTTGATTTGAAGAGAAAAGGGGTTATCCTGATCCTCATATGGGTCTGTTTTATACTGCAGACGACCGTTTTTAAGGTGCAGACATTTACAAATGTCTCACCGAATCTGCTGCTTATGATGACAGTATCAATTGCATTTATGCAGGGCAAAAAGGAGGGGCTGCTTACAGGCTTTGTGAGCGGTCTGATTATTGACCTGTTTTTTGGTTCGATTCTCGGAATTTACAGTCTGCTTTATATGCTGATCGGGTTTGCGGCGGGAAGCTTTGCCCAGATTTATTTTGATGAGGATGTAACTATACCGGTCGCTCTTGTCACGATCGCCGATTTTCTGCTGAATTTTGCTATATACGTAGCAGGATTCCTGCTTAGAGGGAGGACTGCATTCCCGACTTATCTGATTCAGATTATTATACCGGAAATGATATTCACAGCGGTGATGACTCTGATCTGTTACCGCCTGATCTATAAGATTAATCATGCACTCAGCGAGAGTGAGAAAGAAGAAAGGCAGTCGCTTTGGATAAGAGATTAAAGAGACTTATAAAAGCTACGCACATAGAGCGTGCGACTGTTCTTGCTCTGATATTTACGATCATGTCTTTTGTACTGATTCATCGTCTCTACCGTCTTCAGATCATTGACGGTGCGACATACAGAGCCAACTTCAGTCTGATGACCACGAAGACCCGCACACTTAAGGGAACGCGCGGCAATATTTATGACCGAAACGGAAATGTGCTTGCTTACAACGAGCTTTCATACACACTTACAATAGAGGACTCCGGCACCTATAATACAAAACGAGAGAAAGCCCTTGCTCTTAACAGTGAGGCTTACAAAATCTCAAATATCCTGAAATCGCACGGGGATTCGCTTGACAATGAATTCCATGTTGTTATCGGGTCCGACGGAAAATACGCGTATGACTGTACCGGCCGCACTCTTCAGCGATTTAAGGCTGACGTCTACGGCTATGCACATATCGATGAAATGACGCCGGCGGAAGCTGACTCGACGGCGGAGGAGATGATGGAATATCTCCAGAGCGAGGAAAAGTTCGCCATTAACAGAACCGAAAAGCCCTATACAGAAGAGGAACTGGCGGGAGTCGGACTTCCGCTGCACCTTTCACCTCAGGATGTTCTCGATATAACTTATGTCAGATACCAGCTTTTCACGACAAGTTACCGTAAGTACGTCCCGGTAACGATTGCGACAAACCTTTCCGACGAATCCGTTGCGGATCTAATGGAGCGAAGCAGTTCGCTGGAAGGCATCGCTATCGTTGACGATACGCTGAGAGTTTATGACGAGCCGGAGGCGTTTGCCTCCATTATCGGCTATACGGGTCGTGTATCTTCAGAGGATCTGAGCGAGCTTCAGGCACAGAATTCAAAGTATAACAGCTCATCAATCGTCGGAAAGTCCGGCATAGAAAAGATCATGGAGACTACACTGCAGGGCTTCGACGGACAGGAGACGGTTTATGTCGATAACCTGGGTAAAGTCCTGAAAATTGATGACAGTTCCACAATACGTCCGAAAGCAGGAAATGACGTTTACCTGACGATGGATAAGAATCTGCAGGTGGCGGCATATAAAATGCTGGAACAGCGTATAGCCGGTATTCTTGAGAGCGTTATCATAAACGAGAAGGATTTTGATGCGTCCGAAGTAACGGATACTGCGGACATTCTGATTCCGATCTACAATGTTTATAACGCGATAATATCCAATAATGTACTGGATATTACCAGGTTCGAATCGGCGGATGCTTCGCAGGCCGAACAGGCGCTCGCGCAGGAGTTCAATAAGAAGCAGAATGAGGTATTTGCCGCACTTGATAACGAATTAACAGGCTCGGCGCCTCAGCCT
>CAMYVI010000163.1 GCA_947302185.1 uncultured Lachnospiraceae bacterium | reverse complement strand
GGGAGGAAAGCTGTCTGATATTCACAGTGACGAGGATGCTCAGACGACTGTTTCAATAGAGAGCACGATCCTCACAGATCCCATGAATCCCGTCAACAGCTTTTCGTTGAAGGACCATGCCGAAATGAGGGGACGGGGAAACTCATCGTGGGCTTTTTATGACAAAAAAGGGTATCAGCTGAAACTTGACAATTCCAGGTCTGTTCTGGGCATGGGAAAGGCTAAGAAGTGGGTCCTGCTTGCAAATTCCAGCGATCCGTCTCTCATGCGGAACAAGATCGTATTCGATACCGCGCGTGCCCTCGATCTGGGATATGTCCCGGAATGCCGTTATGCAGATCTCTGGATCGACGGCGATTACCGCGGGGTATATCTTGTCAGTGAGAAGGCTGAGATCGGGAAAAACCGCTTAAACCTTACGAGCGGTCACGGAATTCTCGCAGAGTTTGACAACGCTTTCTATTATCAGGAACAGTTTTTCAGTGACATTAACGAGAACTGCTGGGCGCTTAAAGATTATCAGACCGAAGACGGTTCAAAAGATTTTGCGGAATTTGAAAAGCGGGTCAACGCATTTGCCGAGGCTCTGAATGAGCATGAATCCTGGGACGAATTGACAAAGCTTTTTGATGAGGATCAATTTGCCCGGTTTTATCTCACAGCGGAGTACTTCCTGAACGAAGAGCTGCCGACCACCAGCTTTTACTGGTATTGGGACGGTCCGGATGACGAACTGCATCTCGGTCCGATTTGGGATTTCGATACCTGCATGCAGGACGGAGATCCGGCAAATCAATACTATGTATGGCACAACGGATATTTTAAGCGGCTCTTAACTTACAGTGAATTTGACGACCTGCTTAAAGGCTATTATGATAAGTACTGCAAGGATATCTTTGAGCTGGCGCCCACGACCGTAGATATTTTGAGCCTGAAGATTGCGGCATCTGCTGAGATGAATTATCTCCGGTTCGACGTTCTCGGCAGGGAGGATGTCAAAAAGCATATGTTTTATCCCACTTTCAAGGAAAATCTGGAAGTCCAGAAACAGTGGCTTAAAGACAGGTATGAGTGTTTCGATATCGATGATATCTGCGGAGATATATCCGAGTATCTTCTGACGACCAAAGTATCGGATGACAACTCTACGCTGACGTTAACTTTGCGTACCAAAAAGTCATTAAAGACCCTTCAGTTCTATGTTCAGACGGAAGAGTCCGGAGGTGCGGACCGCACCAGATATGAAGCGGCGCTTGATGACAGCGGAAACTGGGTGAGTGAAATCGACCTGATAGACTTCAACCGGACAGGTAAGTACATAGTAGAGGCTTTTGTCAACGGTACGAACAAGGTGCCGGACGCAACTGCGGAATTTGAACTTGATGAGATGCCGACAGTATCTTATGTTGTAGACGGAGTCGATTACAGCCCGGCATTTGATCCGGACTACTATGCCGGGAAATATTCGGATGCAAGGAGTGCATGCGGGGATAATCCGTCAAAGTTATTTGATCATTTCTTCGAAAACGGAATGAAGCAGAAGAGGCAGGGCAGCGAGGAATTCGATGTCGATTACTACATGAAAGAAAATCCGGATCTGGTTCAAAAGTACGGAACGAACTATGCGAGATACTACGAGCATTACTGTGAGTACGGAAAGTCTGAAGGACGTGAGGGAGCGCAGAAAAAGTAAAGGAGGAAGCTATGACGATAGTAGAGAGCATGGAGGACGGCGTCCTCGTATTGGATGTCAGCGGTCAGCTGAATGCTGTTACGTCACTGGAACTTCACGACAAATTGCTTGAACTCATGCCTGAGGCAGACAGACTCGTATTTGATTTTAAAAATCTCGCTTATATCTCTTCGGGAGGACTCAGAGAACTTTTGATTGCCTATGAGACGATGGACCCAAAAGGAGGCATGAAGATCACCAATGCCTGTCCTGAGGTGCGGGAAGTTCTTGATATTACCGGGTTCAGTACGATATTTGAAATGGATGATGAGTAACTGGACATTTTTAATGGGAATGTCCATTAAAATGCCCGCCGTATTGATACAGCGGGTATTTTTTGTTACTTTCGTATAGTGGCGCTTGCTTTGTGTCCCGCATCAAACCGCCCCGGTCCGTATCGTAAGGCTGTTTGACGCCGGAGTACAGTATGTTAGGTTAACTGATTGATTACAGAAAGTGAAGAGTGTTATGAAGCCTACCGTAACAGGTATTATAGAGAAAAGTATAGAGAACTTCGCAGATTACAATGCAGTCATCTGGCCTGAAAAAGATGAGGTGATCGCAAGAACTTACCGCGAGATGGGTGAAGATATAGCCCGAATCAGAAGCGGTCTTAAGTCTGCAGGGCTGGCGAAGGCCGACGGTGAGGAAGATGCACCGCATATTGCGACAGTCGGCCGAAGCTCTTACCCATGGGTCACGACATTTTACGGGGTACTTACAGCCAATAGTGTCATTGTCCCGATCGACATGAATCTGTCCGATGACGACATTATAGACGAGCTGAACAGAGGGGATGTAGTCTGTGCATTTGTGGATCCTATCAAAAAGACTTTGCTCGAACGCATCGGGTCGGAGTGCCCTCAGATATCTAAAATAGTACTGCTGACGGATAAACCCGGGGAGTATGATTATGAGAGCTGGCCGGAATTCGGCGCAAATGCACCGTTTTATGAAATTCAAAAGCCGGACCCCGAGGCTGTCGCGGCTATTATGTTCACTTCCGGCACGACCGGCGTCAGCAAGGGCGTCATGATGACACAGGGGAACCTCGGTGCGGATGCCGTAAATATGTATTATCATCTGGCTCCGGGGAGCGTGGATCTTTCGGTTCTCCCCATCCACCATGCGTTCTGCCTGACAGTCGACTGGATCAAAGCGTTTGAACAGGGCGTTACCGTAGCGATTAATGACAGTATCGGACATCTTGTCAAGAATATAAAGAAATTCGAGCCGCACGTTATCCTCATGGTGCCGCTCATGCTGGAAACGATATACAAAAAGCTGAAATCCGTGAATCCGCTGATTCCGAAGAAAATGGTCGGTTCACAGGTGTTCGGCAAGAACCTTAAACACATCATCTGCGGCGGCGCCCGCCTGGATCCGCAGTATGTCGAAGACTTTAAGAAATACGGCGTTGATATCTGGATGGGGTACGGAAGTACGGAAACATCTCCTGTTGTGTCTTTCAACGGAGAGAGAGGCATCAAGTGGGATTCTTTGGGAAAACCGATTGACAACACGGAGGTCAAAATCGTAGACGGTGAAGTCTGCGTCCGCGGCGATATCGTCATGAAGGGTTATTACAAGATGCCGGAAGAGACTGCCAAAGTGCTTAAAGACGGCTGGTTCTACACCGGAGACCTGGGGTATCTTGATGACGACGGGTACCTTTACATGAGCGGGAGAAAGAAGAATCTGATTATTCTTGCAAATGGCGAGAATATCTCTCCGGAAGAGATTGAGGGCGCATTTGACACGGCTGCTATCATCGGTGAAATCGTCGTTGTGGGACAGGGGACCAGCCTCCGCGCGCTTATTTATCCGGATCCTGACAGGACCAAAAAGATGAAGGCAGAGCAGATTCGGAAGGAAATCGATAAGATCATCAGGGAATATAATCGAAAGCAGCCATCCTACAGGAGACTTGCGGGATTTGAACTGAGAGACGAACCGTTCCCGAAGACTTCCACTAGGAAGATCAAGAGAGATCTGGTGACACTGTTCTGATAAAGTGAGAGATGTCCGGCATTTACCGGACACCTGCATTATCGTTCATAGTCACGGCAAGAACGCAGAGGCGTTCTTGATATAAAAACGAGATAGAAGTAAAGCCACGGCCTCGGGGGAGTCATTGCACTCTTCCGAGGCCCATTTATGTAAGATGCCGAACATGCCTCCGATTGTGAATGAGAGAAGGTAGGCCTGCATCTGGGTTTTTGCCGGAGATTCCGCATGCTCTGTGCCGGTAAATTCCCGGACATACTCGTGAAGGAGATTTATGGCTCGGCCCACAAATTCGGCGCCTTCGAGCGTCTTCAGTTCACGGATCAAAAATCCGCTTTTTTTGATATAACGGCATAGCGCGGAGAAATATGTTCTCGTCATCTTATCGGGACGGTCCGAGCCCTCCTGCAGCCTCAGAAGCACATTTCTGAGGTCGTTCAGGATCGTCTCTTCAACGGATTCGATAAGCTGCGGCATATCCTGATAATGGTTATAAAAGGTGCTGCGGGTCACGCCGGTCTTTTTTGAGATCTCGGCAACAGTTATTTTCAGAGGGTCTTTTTCCCGGCAGAGGAGATCAAATGCCATCAGAAGATCTTTTTCGGTCTGTGTATAACGAAAATCTTTGCTGTGAATGGTCATAGTGTTCTCTTTCTTCAAAAAATCTATTATTCTTATGCTGCCTGAACATATGATATAATTACAGGTGTACGGTCATCATTTTACAGTAACGGGGATTTAATATCAATGCGGGATTTTCCGGCTCATACCCGAAACTGCGGGATTTTCCGGCTCATACCCGAATCGGAAAACTTTCGGATATTCCGGTGATTGACAGAGTTGAGAATAAGGAGATAGATAACGGATGAATAAAAACATAAAATGCGGGATAAAAAGAGCCGTCTGCTTTTTCACAGCTGCGGTTCTCACCATGACAGGGTGCGGCTTGGGAGCGGGCAGCGCAGGAAACGGCGGGACCCTGCAGCCGGAAGAGAGCGTGGCGGAAGAAGCAAGGGATCAGAAAGCGGTATCAGGTAAGGCCTATGACAATAAACCGGCGGTCAGGGAACTTATGGATGTAATGACCGTACCGTATATGAGGCTTCAGGCTTACGGAGATAATGCGGAAGCAGCACTCGAGAAGGGTGCGGAAAAAATTGAATCTCTGGATGCATTGCTGTCTACCGGCAACCCGGACAGTGAAATAGGGAAATTAAATGAAACAGGATCGGCAGCTCTCGGGGAGGACGCGTCATATCTGCTGAAGACAAGCCTTGATCTGTATGATCAGACGGACGGGTCATTCGATGTCTCGGTCTATCCGCTCATGGAGCTCTGGGGATTTACGGAGCTTTACGGCGAGAGTATCGAGGACGCCATAAAGAAGGCTGAAGAGGATGCGAAAAAGAAAGCGGAGTCCGAAAAGAAGAATTCTTCGAATGATGAAGAGGCGGAGGAAAAAACGCGTGAAGCCCCGCCTGATGCCGAGATTAAAGAGACACTTAAGAGGGTCGGTTCTTCTGAAATCGGATTCGATGCGGAGAGTGGCGAGGTCACTCTTCCGGAAGGAATGAAGATCGATTTCGGCGGTATCGCGAAGGGATATGCATCCCAGTCCGTAGCTGAAATACTGAGAGAAAACGGTATAACGAGCGCACTGATGGATCTGGGCGGAAATATTCAGGCGGTCGGAAGTAAGCCTGACGGAAGCAAATGGCGCATAGCTCTCAACGACAGGAACAAAGGCGGCTTTCTCGGCATTCTTACGGTAGAGGACTGCGCAGTCATCACATCCGGCGGGTATGAGCGGAACTTCAGGGATTCGAAAGGTAATACATATCATCATATTATCGATCCGAAGACAGGTTATCCTGCCGATAATGGCTTTTCTGTGGATGCATGCGTCACGATAATCTGTAAGAACGGGACGATGGCTGACGCCCTGTCGACGGCTATGTATGTGTGCGGTCCCGAAAAGGCTGCGGAATACTGGAAAGCTCACAGTGATGAGTTCCAGATGATCATGATGACTGATGAGGATAAGATGTACGTGACAGAGGGAATCGCGGACGATTATCAGTCGGATTATTCATTTGAAGTGATAAAGAGATAGGAAAAATATCAGTCGGACTATTCATTTGAAGTGATAAAGA
>CAMYVI010000162.1 GCA_947302185.1 uncultured Lachnospiraceae bacterium | reverse complement strand
ATAATCCTGAGCTCCGTCAAATGCCGGATCAAGCCCTCCCACCTTTTCCTGAAGGCTTCTGCTGACGACCAGCAGATGACAGATGTAGTTATTGGTGAGCAGCAGATCAAGATTGAAATCCGGCTTGAAATGCGGCTCTGCGAGCATCCAGTCATCCGTGATCTTATCTTCATCGGAATAAATCATCTCTGTAGCGGGATACTTGTTGATAATACGGACGTTCTCAAAAAAGGCCTCGGGCGAGAGCATATCATCGTGATCACAGAAAACGACATAATCGCCTGTGACATGCGACAAGGCGGCGTTCGTATTCTCGGATATATGCAGCTGCTGTCTGTTGCGGACCACTTTGATTCTGCTGTCGGATTCCTCAAGTTTTTTCAAAATATCGTCTATGGGAGAAGGATCGCCGCTGCCGTCTGACAGAATCAGCTCCCAGTTCTGGTAGGTCTGATTCCTGATGCTGTCGACAAGTTCTGTGAGGTATCTCTCAGATGTCTTGTAAAGCGGTACAACAACAGAGAGCTTCGGCTTGTAGCGGAACTGTTTCTTGCGCTGCAGTTCCAGCTCTTCCTTTGTTGCTCTGTGATCTATTGCCCAGTCGTTATAATCGACTGCGACTCCTTTCTTATTCTCTTCCGCTACTTTCTGTTTTTCCGCATCAAGTTCGTAATTCAGCCTTTTCCTTATATATCCGCGAAGGTTGTGAATTTCAAGGTAGAGCGGTGCGTCGTGGATATCTTCATAGTTAACGGATATCGAAAATCCATGCCTCTCCTTAGGATCAAGCGCAAAGTTTTCCGCTACATCATTACGGATCTGACGCATGATCTTGCAGTTCACGGGTTCCCTCTTCGAATTCAGGATTTTTATCTCGTCAATTACATATTCACGGTCAAACACCCAGCCTCTGAGCACGCATACCTCTTTGTGATAGGTGATCTCATCAACATAATAGCAGATTCCTTCTGTATCGTTCTTAAGGCGCGGATGTATCCGCAGAAACGGATCATCTTTCTTCATAAGGCGGCGCATATTGCGATAGGACCTCACGACTCTGAGATCCGCTATTGCATTCAGCAGGTTGCTCCTCTCTATCAGAAGCTCCTGCCTGTGCTGATCAACAAGCCTCAGATGGCTGATTTCTTCGTCACGCCATCCGAGCTCCCCTGCAATGAGAGGCGCTGCCTGCGCGGAAAGAGTCAGGATATTCATACGGCAATAAAAGACCCGCGAGCCCGCGAACCAGTCTGACACCGAAAAAGAGGGATTCATGTCCGGAAATACGCAGATATTACCTGAAATCTTTCGGAAATCTCCTTCCATGTTGTCTGTCGACAGAACGCCCTGATCGGTTGATATTCCCGATACCCTCACATATGCAGGCATATTTCCCAGCTCAACCCGAACTTCCGAAGCTTCGCCCAAAGGCAGCTCAACGGCAAAATTTCCGTCAGCGCCGACCGGCATCTCAAGAGCCGGCACTTTCTCAAAAGATGTGCCGATTTTCTTAAAGATCTTCACGGTTCTCCCATCCGTATTTTCTGCCGAGAGCTCATCATAGCTTTTCTTCAGTAAATCGTATCGCTTTTTCAGCTCCCTGTATTCTGACGAGTCATGTGACATAATGTCCTCCGATAGCATTGAATTGCCTGATTTTTATTACACAAAATGAAAATTCGTAGTTTGCTCTTTATTCTTTCTCCTGATTTGCGATCGCCGGATACTCCCCGACAAATGCAAAATCACCGCGCGCCGCATCCAGATTCGGGTTAAAATACGGATCCCCGTCACGGAAATATTTCTCCCAGCGGCTGCGTATAGTGCCGGATTCACGCAGGAATCTCTCGTGCTTTGCGTTGTCATCCCGTGCTTTATCGCTTCCGCGGGTCAGCGATTCGTAATGATAAAGCTCCGCAGATGCATTCACAGCGACCAGATAACCGGCTTCCCGCAGTTTAAGGCACAGATCAACATCATTAAAGGCGACTTGAAGATTCTCGTCAAACCCTCCGATTTCCTCGAAAGCTGACCTTTTCACCATAAGGCAGGCAGCCGTCGCCGCACTGAGATTCTGTGTCAGGCAGGATCTCGGATTCGAGTGCGGTGAATATGCGTCCTCTCCGCTGAACATATGCCCGGCAGCGCCGCCCATTCCGATAACCACTCCGATATGCTGAATCGTATTGTTCGGGAAAATAAGCCTTGCTCCGCACGCCCCGCATTCCTCTCTCTGACAGATTGAGAGCATATCTTCTATCCAGTCAGGCGTGATCACTTCTATATCGTTGTTCAGGAACAGCAGATAGTCGCCCCTTGCCTCCGCTACGCCGAAGTTATTGATTGCGGAATAATTGAACGGCTGTGTCCACGTCAGCACTTTAACATTAGCATATCTGTTCTCAATACGTTCATAATACAGGAAAGTATTTTCCTCGGTACTGCCGTTTTCCACGATAATAACTTCAAAATTACCGTATGTTGTCCTGCTCATGATCGAGTCGATCGCTCTGCGCAGAGTCTCCATATGGTCCCTGTTCGGAATAATGATCGAGACAAGCGGTCTTCCTTTTACCTCAGCCTTTACATGATACCCTCCTTTTATGGAGGATTTCACACTCCTGCCGTCAATTCCGGTTCTTTTCAGATGTGCGTCGATTGCACGCATCTCACACACATACACCGCCTCAATACTGTCCGGATTCTCCACGTCCCTTGCCGGGTTTATACGCCTGTGGCAGAGTGCGATCGGTACATGTCCGACTTTACCGGCGTTTTCGCAACAGCGGAAGATAAAATCATACATGTAGGCATCTCCGAAGTTCAGATCCGGCATGCCGGCTTTTGACAGAACCTCCCGTTTTACGGCAAAGTAACTGCCTATATAATTGATGCTGCGCAGATAATCGGGACTGTAATCAGGCTTGAAGACCGGGGATGTGTAGAAGAAACCTTCGGGAGTGACTCTGTCTTCATCCGTATATACCACGTCAGCACCTGTCTCGTTCATGCACCTAACGATCTCGTATGCAGTGCGCGGATCGGCTATATCATTTGCATCTACCGGAATGATCACATCGGATGTCGAGAGATCAATTGCCTTCGACAGGTTCTCGGCAGTTACGGGATTCGCCTCAACTTTCGTGTAATGAAGCTTCTCTTCCGTTCCGTAGCTTTCCCGAATGAATTTCTCGGTCTCGTTATTTGTGCTCCCGTCCGCAATACACACTTCAATCCTGCGATAGCTCTGCGCAAGGAGAGAGTCGATCATTTTTCTGAGATTCGCATTTGATACATTATAGACCGGCATGCAGAAACCGACTGACGGACTGTAATCAAAGTGAACCTTGCGCTGCCTTCTGAGTTCTTCGTGGCTGGCCCGATGCCTTCTCATGAAGTCATCGTATTCCATGGGAAGACCGCTTTTAGCCTCATATACGATTTCCCCCTGCCTGCCGAGCTCTATTTCCTCCTCATTTATTCCCTCTACAGGAATCTCAAGGTATCCCCGGGGATCCTCTATCCTGAGTGTAAGCGGAAGACTTGCTATCCTGCTGTAGCGGATCCGTATTTCAAAGCCGGGCCGTCTTTCGGGATCTATCTTCAGTCTCCCGGCAACATCATCGCGGTAAGAGCGGAGGATGCTGCATTTCACCTCGCGGCCTTCAGCATCCACAATCTGAAGATTCTCGTTCCCGAACAGAGTATCAATAGCCCAGCCGTGGATCAGCAGATAGCAGTCATGGGCCGTGACGCTGTCGATATTGTAGAGTATCTCGGAACCGTCGTTGGTAATACTCGGTCTTAATCCCTCGATCGGGTCACTTTGATGTCTGCTCGAACGGACTTTTCTGTAAAGACGCATGACCTTCGTCTCTCCGAGATCATGAATAACATGGTTCCTGTTGTCAATAATACTCTGAGCAAGACGGACCGATCTTCTCATCCCTGCCATCAGGAAATCCTTTTCCTCGAGCTTTTTCGTCAGCTCCAGATTTTTCCTGTCAGCTTCCTTTACCGATGAGGACAGTTTCTGCCATGCTGCCGCATAACCGGGGTCGAGAGGCATGACCTTCATATCGATCTCAACACTCTCCGAACCCTCGGGAATATCATTCAGGATGAACCACGGATCCTCCTCCGAGAATACCAGATCGTTATCCCCGAGCAGCAGACCGTTTACGGTCGCTTTGGAGAGATCAAGAGGAACACCGTCGGCAGTAAGACTGTTCACATGCACAATAGCGGCACTCTCAGTGGGATCTATTCTGATACGGGTAGAATTGCCGAGTCGAATAGTACGCTTATAAATCCCGTGAGGAGCCGAGAAAGTCAGAATCATATTCTCGGGAGTGAATGCGCCTTCTTTATCCGGGAACAGTGTAATCGTGCGCTTTTCATTCTTCTCACGATAGGCTTCCCAGAGTTCTCCGACGACAACATATCCGGGCGAGATCAAAGGATAGAGATCGCGCAGAGCCATGTTGTCCCCGCTGACATAAGCCTGGAAATTTTTCTCCATCAGACGGTACTTTTCCACATCATCTTCCGTAATCCCGTATGCCGGAAGAATATCGCGTTCGAGAAGGAACTGACGTTTCATGTTCACATCGGCATAATAATGAAACACTCTCCAGATAATGAAATTAACGGGAACAGGAAAACGGAACGTCCACTCGTAATCAATTACGTTCCAGCCGTCCCTGACAATAATATTATTCAGCACCATATCGATGTTGGCTATGGAGAACGCCCGTGTGCCCGATGTGGTTATATCGCCGAAAACACGGACAAATTCTTCTGTCTGCGAGAATTCGGTATCGGCGGCAGAAACCAATTCGTCAAAATATCCCCGAAGAGCTTCAACCAGTTCATCCGGCTTGTCGAGGAGCAGGTCCATCTGCTCTTCCAGCATACTGCCCTCAAGGAATTCAAATGAACAGAAACCCTCCCCTTCGGTGCAGCGGTTCGGAACAAACCTTGTTTTTTCAAACAGCTTCGAAAGCCCTCTGTAACTGTCCATGAGACCGCTGATATGGCCAAGTGCGCGGGGGTCGGCCGCTGCTTTGACGACTGATCTTATTCCGCCCTCTTCGATGATATCCGTGCGGATGGCAAGCTCAGGCCGGCGGTCATTTGAATACTTAGTAAAGATAATCATAGTCTTCCTCTGAATCTCGTTTTGTAATTGCCCTTTTATATCCGACCGTAAAGGCGGATTCATCTCCGTGCCACTACCAGGAAAGAATTTGCAAACAGCGGGAAAAGACCGCTGTCAACAAGAGAATCGAAAGCCTGTGTCTCGTCGAAAAGGATCACTCTTTCCCGATCGAAGTTAACTATATTAGTGCGGAGCTCTCCGCGTTTCGGCAGATAATAATCCGAATAAATCGACATCGGGAACTTGTAATCCGGATACGGATAGTAGAATGTGTAATCGGAAAGACCTGCTTCGGTCAGAAGAGCCTCCAGTTCAGGCTTGGCGAATGTTCTCGCACGGCTTGACTCGCTGTAGCCCTCCATTCCTTCGAAGTACTGTCCGCTGTGATCTTCCGTAGCGCCGGCGAAATATTTCATACCCAGGCGGTTCTCGATTGCAAGAACAAGTGACCCGCCCGGTTTCAGATGGCGGAGAATAATATCAAGAAAATCCCTGTACGGATCCCGTGATGAGATATATCCCTGCGCATACTCGAAGACTCCGATCAGGGTGATCATATCGTAATCAGTTTCGAGTTTCTTTTCTACATCCTCAAAATTGCCGAGACGGATTTCGATATTATCCTTCTCCCTGTTCCTTTCGGCATTAATAAGGCTTCTCTTCTTAGACAGCTCTACGCAGGTCACACTTCCCGCCTTTTCGGCAATCGATCCTGTTATCGCCCCGCACCCGGATCCGATC
>CAMYVI010000161.1 GCA_947302185.1 uncultured Lachnospiraceae bacterium | reverse complement strand
GACAGGGACGGTTCTTAACTGTTAAGAACCGTCCCCGACAACCAGGAACCGTCCCTGTCGGGCCTGTCGATCCTGTCAGAGCCTTGACAACCCCACCCCCGCCCACGATAATGAAACCAGAAAAATTACAATACAAGGAGGTCCGACATGACCAACTTTCTGAAAGACATAGCCACCGGTCCCCGCATCATCCTCGTAACCGGCCACTTCGGCAGCGGCAAGACCGAATTCTCCGTCTCCCTCGCCTTCGCCCTCGCGGCGCTGCGCGACGAGGGAGCCGCCGACCTTCCCGCCCTCGCTCTCTGCGACCTCGATCTCGAAAACCCCTACTTCCGTAGCCGCGAGCTCACGGAAGCAATGGAAAGCAGGGGCATCCGCGTCTACTCCGACCCCTACCACGGCCGCAACGGCTCCGAACTTCAGACGCTCGACCCCGCAATCCTCGCCCCCGTCCAGAACCCTGAATGCCATGTCATCATGGACACGGGAGGCAACAACACCGGTGCGATGATCCTCAACCAGTTCCGCAAACACTTCGGCGGCGAATACCGCATGCTGTACGTAGTCAATATGAACCGCCCGGGCACCGACACCGTCGAAAAAAACCTCGCAGAGATAAAAGCCATCGAATCCACAACGGGCCTCACCGTGACCGGCCTTGTCTCAAACAGCCACTTTATCCGAGAAACCACTGCCCGCGATGTTCTTGAGGGATTCGAATTTGCCGAAAAAGTCGGCGCGCAAAGCGGTCTCCCGGTCCTGTGCGCCTGCTGCAGCGAGGAAATTGCCCGCAAGCTGAAGGATGAAGATTTTGCAAATGCAGCGGCTGCTCCCAGCTCCGCAGCACAGCCGGAAAATGCTGCCGCAGGATCGGACGCCTCCGTGCTGCCCCGGCATGCAGCTTCCGCTCCCGCCGTATCCATGGAGATCTTTCCGATCGGACTCTACATGCGGCAGACTTATCTGGATAAAAAAGTTTAAGGCGGAAAAATCTGCGGAAAGTGCCCTGGCAAGAACCGTCCCTAACCGTTAAGAACCGTCCCCAATCGTTAAGAACCGTCCCTGATTGAGGCCTGGTTGGGGCCCGACCAGAGTTTGACCGGAGTCTGACAGAGCCCGACCCACTCAATTCAATATACAACCTTTATCAAATTTTCAATAATTGTGTCTTATACAGATAGCATCGTATAATAATCACACAATTCTACGAATCGGAGGTGAAAGCAAAACCAATGATCCCCATAAATCCGCACCTGACCCGCAAAGCCGGAAAGCGCTTCCTGCCGCTCGCTCTCGTCCTCGGCCTGCTCTTCACAGGCTGCAATAGCGACAGCCTCTCATCCGGCAACAAATGGATAGACTCCAACATCGAAGGCGCTGTTGACCTCAACGCCGAATACCGTGTACAAGATGACTTCGCCGCTGCAATGATGAAAGAAATCATACTTGATAAAAGCACGCCCGACACGCCCTTAGAAGCTATACACGATCTGAGTCTTAAGCGAAAACGCGAACTTCTCGAAGACACATCCGTCCGGAACAAAGGCATGGATGAAGTCAGAAAATACGCAGCTATCGCTGAAGACCGGGAGCTCAGAAAAAGTCAAGGAGTCGACCCTCTCAAAACGTACCTGGATAAAATTGAATCAATCAGCAGCGTCGATGACCTGTACAGCTGGATCTGCAGCACTGAGGACAACCCTCTGGCTGTCGCTCCGCTGACTATACGAGCAGTTGTGCATTCTCCGGCAGACCCTACCGCCTACATAACATTTGTGTCATTCCCTACCCTGTCGCTCGGTGAAGACCCCGAAATCTACTATAAGCTGGATAACAACGCTCTTGACAATATGGAATGTACCCGCGATCAGCTTATATTCATTCTTGAAAAAACAGGCTACGACACATCTGCTGCCGGCCGGATCGCAGATGAAAACTTCCGTATGGAAAAAACGATCGCATCCAAACAGAGCTCTTTAACATCGGAAGAACTGCGCGACATATCCTACAGCAGATCTGACCTCGAACAGGCGGCGGAGAGCTACCCTCTTCTCGAATATCTGGATGCACGGGGCTTTCAGGATACGGAACGATATCTGGTCGACATGGCATATCTGCGGCAGCTCGCACAGATGTGCAAAGAGTCCAGCCTGCCGGAGCTGAAATCTTTCCTCATAGCACAATACATCATGCAGACTATCCGCTTTCTGGATGAGGATACGCAGACCGCTTTCTATAAGCTCGGAATGTCAAGACAGACAACGAACAAAAACGATAAAGCGTCCGAGCCCGATGAAGAGAAAAGAAATAATGCACTCCTGTTTGATCTCCTGATCGCCAGGGATCCTGTTCTTGAAGCTGCTCTTGATCAGAATTACACAGGCAAATTCTTCAATCCGTCCAGCCAAGACCGGCTCTTAAAAATGACCGAAAAAATCATAGAGACCTACCATGATGTCTTTGAAAATGAGGACTGGATGTCTGAAAAAGGCAAAGCCGCCTGCATCGAAAAACTGGATGAAATTTCAATACACATCATTCATCCCTCTGAAGAGATACTGGATTTTTCCGATGTAAATATCACCTCGAAAGAGGAGGGCGGAAATTTGATAGAGGCAGCCTTTGAAACTTATAAGGCATACCTCAGAAGACAGGCCGATCTCTCAACGAGACCTTATGACCGAACATTTTGGAATCCTTATGATATCCAGATCAGTACGACACAGACCAACGCGGTGTATATCCCGAATAACAACGCCATTTACATATTTGTCGGCATACTCGAAGACCCTGTATACTATACAGATATATCAGATGAAGAACTGCTCTCAGGAATCGGAGCAATAGTAGGACATGAAATCACTCACGGATTCGACAACACCGGCGTCAGATATGACAAAAACGGGTTCGAAATGCAGTGGATGCCCGAAGAAGACCAGATGGCTTTCTCAGACAAAAATGACAAAGTCGCTCGTTATTACTCAACTATCATTCCCTATAAGGGCGCACAGAGAATCGACGGCAACAATGTGGCACAGGAAGCCACCGCAGATATGGGCGGATTTCGGGTGACGCTTAAAATGGCTGAAAGTATTCCGGGATTTGACTATGACAAGTACTTCAGACATTACGGCAAGGTATTTGCGGCAGTCCATTCGTTAAAGGACGAGGAGTCCGTATATGCACACGACGTGCACCCGCTCAACTACCTGAGAGTAAATGTAGGCATCCAGCAATTTGACGAATTCTACAAAACCTACGATGTAAAACCCGGAGACGGTATGTATCTCGAGGAAAAGAAGCGCATTGCAGTCTGGTGAACATAATGTTACTTGCGAAATCCGTCGCGGAAAATGTATGAAGATATATGAACTCTTCAGCGTTCTTACCGCACCGCGCAAGAACTTCTGACATTCGTTCAATACGTGAAGAAGTATTCACACACAGAAAGGAACCAATATGAGTGAATCGATAGTAAGGTTGGAGCATGTAACCAAAAGCTACGGAAATCATGCTGTTCTCAAAGACGTCAACATGCTGGTAAAGAAAGGCGATATTTACGGACTCGTAGGTCGTAACGGCGCAGGAAAAACTACGATCTTTAAGATGATCCTCGGTCTTTCGGAAAAAAACTCAGGCATAGTTTCCATAGCCGAATCAAAAAACGACAAGCAGCTCTTTAAAAACCGCAGTAAAGTCGGTTTCCTTGTAGGAACAAAATTCTATGATTATCTCTCTGCCCGGGAGAATCTCAAATACTACGCGACCGTCAAGGGTATTCCGGACAAGGAGGCACCTGCGGAAATCGACAGAGTCCTGAAACTCGTCGGTCTGGAAAATGTTAAGACTCCGTTCAAAGGATTCTCACTCGGCATGCAACAGAGACTCGGTATTGCAAATGCCATCCTCGGCAATCCCGAACTTCTCATCCTCGACGAGCCGACAAACGGCCTGGATCCTCAGGGCATTGCCGACGTCCGTAACATGATAAAGAAATTCCGCTCGGATTTCGGAATGACCGTCATAGTATCCTCCCACATCCTCGCGGAGCTGGAAAACACAGCTGATCGATTCGGATTTGTGAACGAAGGTACGATTCTGAAAGAAATAACCCAGGATGACCTGATGGAAAAACAGGCTTCAGTTGAAATCTCGGTCGACGATCTTGAAAAAGCGAAAAAGCTTCTTACGGAAGGCGGCGTAAAGATTACAAGAGAGATTCATGAGAAATCCACATTGGAAGACTTCTATTTCAGGTTAATTGGAGGAGAAAACGAATGAGAAATCTGCTTAAAGCCGACCTGAGGAGAATCCTGAAAAAGATATCCTTCTACATATGGCTTTTCCTCATATCTCTGTTTCTTTTCCTGTTTGGCGGAAAGGCAAAATACACCTCCGATACGCTGGAGATCGAAAGAACCGTAATAAAGATGATTGTACCGGTTATCGTGTCTCTCAATGTTTACCTGTCCGTATTCGGAGACGAACTGAAAACAGGAGCCATCCAGTGCATCATCGGAAGAGGGATATCACGGACCCGGGTCGTCTTAACCAAATATCTTGATTGTCTGATTCTGACCGGCTTATTTTTTGCAGTCCTGGAACTCATTTACTACGTGAGAAATATAGTTTTTAACGTAGGGGCGTCACCCTTGCAGAGCGCTTCGCTTGCATTCTACATTTTCATGTTTTATATCAGAACTATGAGCTACCTGGCGATTGCATCCTTCTTTGTCTACCTTACATGGAGTACAGCACCGGGAATCATCGCACTTGTCGTGCTTTGCGAATTCTTCGGAGTCACACTCAACATGATAGGTACCCTCCTGAAGATTCAAGTATACCAGTTTTACCTTGACGGTCTTCTCGATTCCGCTTACGCGGAAATATCGGCAGGAAATATCGGTTATCAGATCATTCCCGCAATAGTAATCTATATCGTCGGTGCGCTGCTTCTTGCAGCAGTTGTTTTCAGGAAAAAGGAGATAGAGTTTTGATTAACATTATTAAAGCCGACTTCAGACGAATCATAAAGAAAAAACTGCTGTGGATCATGATGGCAATTCCTTTAATCGCTAGTGTTGCCATGCTCGTTTACTTCAATTCCAAAGGCGACCTCACAAGTTTCAAATTCGCTACTTATTTCGGCGATGACGTCTTGGTCCTCATTTTGGTCGGAGTGGTAATTCTCCTTTCCGTTTACGGCGACGAGATTCGCTCCATGGCCATGACGACGCTCATAGGCCGTGGTTATTCAAGAACCGATATTATTCTGGCCAAATTCATAGACGTAGTGATACTCGTCATAGCAGTAAATGCATTCTATGCAGTTTCGGCGCTGATCCTTATGCTGATTTTAAGAGTTCACCTGACAGGATTTGAAGCTAAAATGCTTATATTCAAATTCCTTCAGGGTATATATAATATGATCGGCAATATTACTTTCGCCTCATTCTTTATATATTTAACAGGAAATTCCGCAATCTCTGTATTCATTTTTCTCCTGACATCCGTACTGATGCCGGCAGTTATCACATTTGCGAGCGGCACCGTCGAGCTTGTCGGGAAATACCATCTTAACAGACTCGACTACAATGCTCTGGGAACAATGGCCTTTTCAGACTTCATGCTCGGGGCGCCGGGTTACGCAATTCTGAAAGTCCTGATCGGACTGATTGTATATGTCGGCCTGTTCCTTGTGATGACAATCGTATTATTCAACAAAAAAGAGCTGAGCTTCTGATCATTAAGGAGCCGGTCCTTGAAGTTTTTATCCTTCAACCAAAGAGAGCCGGGTCGCTGTTCATTCAGAAAACCCGGCTCTTTCCTTATTTTTCCTTCCAGAAAATATGAGCCGGTCCTGATCACTCAGAATACCCGACTCTTCTTTTCAATTCCTGCATCTG
>CAMYVI010000160.1 GCA_947302185.1 uncultured Lachnospiraceae bacterium | reverse complement strand
GGATTTCTCAAAAGAATTCTGCGGCGGCACGCACGTAAAGAATACCGGCGAAATACAGGCGTTCAAAATCATCAGCGAGACCGGTATAGCAGCGGGCGTAAGAAGAATAGAAGCTCTTACAGGCAAGAATGTCTTCGACTATTACAGGGCAGTTGAGAAAAAGCTGGACGACGTAGCCAGAATTCTTAAAACATCTCCGGCAGGTGTCGTAGATCACGCCGAAAAGCTTATGGAAAAGAATCGTGCACTGGCTTCTGAGATCGAGTCCATGAAAGCGAAAGCTGCCCAGGCGTCTCTGGGTGACGCCGCTTCAGAAGCTGTTGATATGAGCGGAGTAAAGGTCGTAGCGAAAAAGCTCACGAATGTCGATGTCAACGGTCTCCGGGATCTCGGCGATTCCATAAAGGAAAAGCTCGACGACTGTGTTATCATTCTCGCTTCAGACAACGGCGGAAAAGTCAACCTGATGGTCATGGCATCCGATGTTGCCGTGAAGAAAGGCGCTCATGCCGGAAACCTGGTGAGGGAAGCCGCTAAAATCGTCGGCGGAGGCGGCGGCGGACGTCCGAACATGGCTCAGGCAGGCGGCAAAGATGCCTCAAAGATTGAAGAGGCTCTGACAAAGGCTAAGGAAGTTTTGAGCGCTCAGCTTAAATAACCGGGAATTAAAATAAAAACTCATTGACGGATTTAATCCTTCGGAGTATAATGATAGCACTGTGTGGCTGTTAACTTCGGTTACAGCTAATAAATAAAACCCCAAAAGGTTCAGGGGGAGGTGAGATCAGGTCCATGGCAGGCATTATCGTAAAAGAGAATGAATCGCTTGACAGCGCGCTCAGAAGATTTAAGCGCAGCTGCGCGAAAGCCGGCATCCAGCAGGAAATCCGCAAGCGCGAACATTATGAGAAACCATCCGTTCGCCGCAAGAAGAAATCCGAAGCTGCCCGCAAGAGAAAATATAACTAAACCAGGAGAATCCCCGGCGACCTGCCGGGGATTTTTACAATTCTGCGTCAGAGATTCAAGAACGCCTCGGCGTTCTTGCCGCGACGTGCGCAGCGCGTAAGCGCAAGAATAAAACAGGAGGAATCCGTGCTGCTGCATTTGAAATCATATACTGTCAAATCTAAAAAAATTAAGCGCCCATTCCGCTGTGTGCTGATCACAGATCTTCACAACAAAGACTACGGTGGGGAAAATGAAAGCATACTTGCCATGATCCGTGATCTGCATCCTGATATCATTCTGTGTGCGGGAGATCTTATTATAGGAAAATCCGAGCTGCCTATGGATACTGCCATAAAAACAGCGGCCTTGCTTCCGGAAATTGCTCCCGTTTATTTCTCAAACGGAAATCATGAGACAGAACTGCGTATTTTCAGCCCGGAGAATTATGACAGGTACATGAATGCGTTCATAGAATCCGGAATTCATGTCCTGAACAATAAATCCGAAAACATCTGTCTGAATGGTAACCGAATATGTATTCATGGTCTGGAACTCGGTCTGTCAAAGTACAGAAAGCTCAAAGTGCAACACATTTCCAGACGATATCTCAGAGAAAAACTCGGTTTTGTCGAAGATCGCGATGCATTTAACATCTTGATAGCACATAATCCGGAATTCGGGGATTTTTACTGCAGATGGGGAGCTGACCTTATTGTATCCGGACATTATCACGGCGGCCTTGTCCGCTCGCCCTTTTCAGGAAGAAACATGCTGAGCCCTTACGGCTTTTATTATCCCAAACACGGCTACGGCCAATATATCTGGGCTGAAGACGGCGAGTGTTTCAGGAACACATCCGACAGACATCCGGCAGGTGAAGATGTACCGGATGGCGTATGCATGATCACGTCGGCCGGCCTCGGAGATCACAGGCTTCCCATCAGAATCTTTAATCCGCATGAAATTGTGTGCATTGACGTAAAGGAGAGCGAATGGCCCTAAATATAGAACTTCCGGTATTTGACGGTCCCCTCGACCTGCTTCTTCATCTGATCGAGAAAAATAAGATCAACATATTTGACATACCTATTGTTGAAATAACCGATCAATATCTTGCATATGTAAAGCAGCTGGAATACGAAGATCTCGGAATCATGTCCGAATTCATGGTCATGGCTGCGGAACTGATTTCAATAAAGTGTAAGATGCTTCTCCCGCCCGAAGTTGATGAAGAGGGCGAGGAAATCGATCCGAGAACCGATCTGGTCCAACAGCTTCTGGAGTATAAGATGTATAAATACATGTCTTACGAGCTGCGTGAACGGATGGAGAGTGCCGCAAAATCATTCTATAAGTCTGATACCACTCCCAAAGAAGTCCTGAGCTACCGGCCCGAAATAGATACAGCTGAGCTGATAGGAGATCTTACGCTGAAAGAACTGCACCGGATATTTGATCAGGTCCTTCGCAGACAGACCGATAAAATAGACCCGATAAGGAGCAGGTTCGGTACTATCCAGAAAGAAGAGGTGAGTCTCGGAGACAAGCTGATCGAGCTTTCTGAATTTGCCGCAAAGAGAAAACGCTTTTCTTTCCGAGAAATACTATTGAGACAGAAAAGCAAGGTGCAGACTATCGTCACTTTTCTGGCCATGCTTGAGCTTATGAAATACGGAATAATCGAGGCGTCTCAGGAAACAGCCGATGATGACATTTGGATCCAGAGTGTACCGGGCGCGGATTTAAGTACGGTAAATCTCGAGGCAGATTTTGATCTGTGACGCAGAATGAGGTGTGAAAATGGAAAGGAACTATTTAAAATCAGCCCTCGAGGCGATTCTGTTCACCACAGGAAAAGCCGAAAGCACCGCTGATCTTGCCAAAGCACTTGAAACCGACAGGGCAGATATTACAGATGCGATACGCGAACTATCCGGCGAATATGAAAACGGGGATCGAGGGATACGAATAATAGAGCTTGAGGATGCCTGGCAGATGTGCACAAATCCGTCTTTTTATGATGCTCTCATCCGTCTTGAACTGCAGCCGAAAAAGCCGAAGTTGACAGATGTGCAGCTCGAAACACTCTCTGTGATCGCCTACAGGCAGCCGGTTACGAAAGCGGAAATAGAGCGGATCAGAGGCGTGAACTCGGACAGAGCGGTCAATAAGCTTATAGAGTATAATCTCGTGAAAGAACTCGGCAGAGCCAGACTGCCCGGAAGGCCGATTCTTTTCGGAACGACCGAGGAGTTTTTGAGATCTTTCGGCGTAAGCTCAAAAGAAGATCTGCCGGATATTAATCCGGTACTTTTTGAAGATTTCCGTGCGGAAGCGGAGAGTGAAGCAGCTGTGAACATCGATGTGTGAGTGAGACCGATTCTCAGTGCTATCCGGCCGATCCTTTTGAAAAATCAGAACACAACTTGCACAAAAATACAAGCATTTGTTGTAAAAAGGAAGACATATCTACAATATGTAGAATATGTCTTTCTTTTATTGTGCAGTTTTCCGAGAAAACATGTTGATAAAAAATGGTCATTGCGTTATTATAATGCGGAAATGCTTTATAGTTTTATACATATGGAGGAGTTAGAATGAGTGATACACAGAGTGCTGCAAGCACGAGAATTGTTTCGCTGCTTGACGCAAACAGCTTTGTTGAATTCGGTGCTCAGGTAACTGCCCGCAGTACTGACTTCAATCTTTCAGCCAAGGTCGCTGCGTCTGACGGTGTAATTACCGGTTACGGTACGATCGACGGCAGTCTCGTGTTTGTGTACAGCCAGGATGCTTCCGTTCTCGGAGGTTCAATCGGCGAAATGCATGCTAAAAAAATCGTAAAGCTTTATCAAAAGGCAGCCAGCATGGGGGCTCCGGTCATTGCGATGCTTGATTCCACAGGCGTCCGCCTTGAAGAGTCCACGGATGCACTGAATGCACTCGGGGAGATTTATAATAATCAGGTCCTTATCAGCGGCGTCATCCCTCAGATAGCTGTCGTTTACGGAAACTGCGGCGGAGGCCTTTCATTTATACCGGCTCTGTCCGATTTCGTTTTTATGGAAAACTCAAAAGCCCAGCTCTATGTCAACACACCTGATGCCATCACCGGCAACAGTGCCGATCAGACGGATAATCGCACTGCAAAATACCAGGCGAGCGTGGGAAATGTGGATTTTACAGGTTCGGAAGATGAGCTGATCACTGCAGTCAGAACGCTTATCGATCTGCTTCCGTTCAATAACGAGGATGCAGGAGAAGTTACTCCCTGCAATGATGATCTGAACCGGGCATGCACCAATATTGCTTCTCTGAAGAAAGATGCGGCTTCCATGCTTTCGATGATTGCAGATAACGGTATTTTCTTTGAGACAAAGAAAGACTTTGCAGAGTGTATCGTGACCGGTTTTATGAAACTTAACGGTCAGACCGTAGGCGCTGTTGCGAACAGCGGAAAGGTAGATGTCATCTGCGGGAACGGCGCTGATAAAGCCGCTGATTTCATTAAATTCTGCGATGCTTTCAATATTCCGGTCCTCACACTTGCAAATCTTAAGGGCTTCTCCCGCACAGAGTGCCAGGAAAAGAGGCTTCCGAAGGCAGCCGCAAGGCTTGCGACAGCCTATGCTCAGGCCACTGTACCGAAGGTCACTGTCGTTACGGGAGCTCTTTACGGCAGCGGATATGTACTTATGGGATCCAAGGCTATCGGAGCTGACTTTGTCTATGCATGGCCGGATGCTGAGATCGGCATGATGGATGCAAAACAGGCTGCAAGAATTCTTACGAACTCTGATGATGCAGCAGAAATCAGAAAAATGGCATCCGAGTATTCTGCACTTCAGCAGAATGTAAATTCCGCAGCAATGAGAGGTTATGTTGATACCATTATCGAAGACGCCGATACAAGAAAATATGTGATCGGCGCATTTGAAATGCTCTATACAAAGAGGGAAAATCGCCCGAGTAAAAAGCACGGCACGATTTGAGAAAGGCGGAATACATGAAGAATCTTAAGAAACTGACAGTAGCCCTCCTTGCTCTGTGTATGATGGCTCTTTGTTTTGGCGGATGCGGAATTGAAAAAACTTCTACTCAGATCGAGGCAGAAGCCATCGATCGGATCCGCGAAGCAAACATAGCGACTATTGCAGATTATACGGAGCGTGAATTTGCGGCGATCCTCTCTCAGGTAAGCTACGATGAATACGCTGCGTACAAGGCACAGGGTTCTGTTCTGATCAGCCGTACATTCGATAATGATTTCGGCGATCGATGGAAATCATTTACAGAAGCACACGGTCAGTGTGTGGAAGCATCTGTCGATGAGACAATGCGTGATAAGTATGAGTATACCAGCCGAATCATCATGACCGGCGAAGACGGTGCCCAGATGGCAATGACAATTACTTATGATGAATCGGCAACACCGATCAAGACAACGATAGCAGACTATTCTGATGATTCAAAGCAGACAATGGGACAGCGTCTCGCAGTGGCGGGCGGAAATACTATTATCGGAATACTGACGGTATTCTCTGTTCTCATCCTTCTGAGTCTTATCATTTACTGCTTTAAGTTCGTCAATAAGATGACAACACCGCCGAGCAAAAAAGCTTCGGCCGAAGCACCGGCTCCTGTCAAGACAGCTCCGAAGGCTGCTCCGAAAGCCCTTCCGGAGAATCCGGAAACGGATCCGGCGCTGATCGCTGTCATAGCGGCAGCAATCGCTGCAGCGGAAGAGAAGCCCGTAGAGGGATTTGTAGTCCGCTCAATCAGAAGAGTTAAAACCAATAAGTGGCGCTGAAGTGCCAGGCTGATCCTCTTAAAAAGAGGTCCTAAAGAATCCAGGAGGATATAAAAATGAAAAACTACACTATAACAGTTAACGGCGTAGCATACAGCGTCACAGTAGAGGAGACTGCAGCAGGTGCAGCTCCGGTTGCAGCTCCGGTTGCAGCTCCGCAGGCAGCTCCGGCTCCGGTTGCAGCCCCGCAGGCAGCTCTGGCTCCGAAAGCAGCAGGCGCTGCAGGAAGCATCGAGGTAGCGGCAGCAGTACCCGGAAAGGT
>CAMYVI010000159.1 GCA_947302185.1 uncultured Lachnospiraceae bacterium | reverse complement strand
TACCGCATATAATAAAGGAATCGCTTCCCGGTGAACGGGAACATCTGAACACATAAAAGATGGAGCCGTAAATTTATAACTTTCGCGTTTTCTTCAGGGCTCCATCTGTTTCGTTAAACTCGGAGGGAGGCATTTTTACCGCATATAATAAAGGAATCGCTTCCCGGTGAACGGGAACATCTGAACACATATTTGTTTCGTTAAACTCATTGCTTATTGTTCTTATCATTGGAGGATTTTTATGGCAGACCGCATTACTTACCGTGAACAGACCGACCGCAAAAACATCCTTAAACTCCGTGAAGTCCTAAGCACCATGCCCCCATACGTCAAAGACTATTTCAGGGCCATCGATTCCACCTCGACCACCAAAACGCGCATCTCGTATGCCTATGACATCCGGGTCTTCTTTGAGTTTCTGCAGAGCCAGAACCCGGTATATAAAAACCATGATCTCAAGGATTTTACTCTAGAGGATCTCGACCGCGTCACCCCGAGAGATCTTGAGGAATATATGGAATATCTGAAGCTCTACGAGACGCCCTCAGATCGCAAAAACACCTCGCCTCTGAACACCAATGGGCTTCTCGGTCTAAAACGCAAATTATCGGCTCTCAGAAGCTTTTACGGCTATCTGTTCCGTCAGGAAATGATTAAGACCAATCCAACCGTTCTTATAGATATGCCTAAGATCCACGAGAAAACGATCATTCGTCTCGATACGGATGAAGTAGCCATCCTTCTCGACTATATTGAGAACTGCGGTGACCGTCTTACCGGAAAAGCACTCAGTTATTACAAAAAGACACGTGAGCGCGATCTCGCAATTGTCACACTTCTCCTCGGAACAGGTATACGAGTATCTGAATGTGTCGGTCTTGATATTGAGGACATTGATTTCAGAAATAACGGCATCCGTATCGTAAGGAAAGGCGGGAATGAAGCCGTGGTCTATTTCGGTCCCGAAGTCGAGGAAGCCCTCAGGAATTATCTGGAAATAAGGAAAGGTATCACTCCATGCACAGGACACGAGCATGCCCTCTTCTACTCTATCCAGAGAAGGAGAATGACTGTTCGGTCCGTTGAAGATCTTGTCGAAAAATATGCGTCAGCTGTAACGACCACTAAGAAAATTACGCCTCACAAGCTGAGGAGTACTTACGGTACCGCACTATACAGGGAAACAGGCGACATTTATCTCGTTGCAGACGTACTCGGCCACAAGGACGTTAATACCACACGTCGTCACTATGCGGCTATGGATGATGAGAGGCGGAGACGCGCAGCGGGTGCAGTGCATCTGCGAAAAGACTGATGCGCAGATTACATAAAATAGTTATGTATACCTGCGTGCAATCGGCGACATAATATTATTATGTAAACTTCTTTTATTCCGTTTTCTTCATGGAAATCCGTCACGAAAATTCTGATCCGCAGATTAACCGTCTGTTAATAATCTCCGCGGCTGAAATAACAAAATTGTCAGTATTTCCGCTTTTTTGTGTCATTCTTTTGTGGAAAGTGCGAAGAAAGATGCTATAATGATGATATTAATGAAAGGGGGCACAAAGCCGTTATGTTTCTAAAATTCATCCTAGCTTTACTTCCCATTATCTGGCTCATCGTAGCTATGAGTATCCTGAAGATGCCTGGTTTTAAGGCTTGTTTCATAGCCTTTGTGATAACGTTTATCCTCGCGATCGCAGGTTGGCATCTCAGTGTCATCAACACAGCAACTGCAGCGCTTGAAGGAGTCTGCAACGCTCTCTGGCCTATCATCATAGTTATCCTGGCCGCACTTTTTGTCTACAATCTCACTCTCAGGACCGGAGCTATGGAAAAAATCAAAGCCATGCTCGCCGGCGTATCAACTGACAAGCGCATCCTTATGCTTCTGATCGCCTTCGGTTTCGGTAATTTCATGGAAGGTATGGCCGGATTCGGTACAGCCGTTGCTATCCCGGCCGGAATCCTCGTAGGACTCGGTTTCGATCCGATCCTCTCCATCGTAAGCTGCCTTATCATCAACTCAACGCCGACCGCATTCGGATCCGTCGGAGTTCCGACCAACACCATGGCGAACATCACGGGGTTTGATGTTGTAGCGATCTCAGGCAATGTAGCAAAAATTCAGCTTGTAGTTTCATTCCTGCTTCCGTTCATCGCGGTAATAGTGATAGGTCAGGGCATTAAAGCTCTCAAAGGACTCGTTCCGATCATCCTCATCGCTGACATCGCATTTTTGGTTCCGCAGTATATTGTTGCAAATATCATCGGTCCGGATCTTGCAAATATCATCGGCGCTATCATATGTATGGTCGCCATAATTATTGCAGCCATGAAACTGCCGAGGAAAAAGATTCCGGAATTTGAAGTCGAGAGCAGCGGAGACGGATTGAAAGGACTTTCTCTCAATGAGGCACTTGTTGCGTGGTCTCCTTTCATCCTGATCTTCGTTTTCCTGCTCCTTACGTCAACATTGGTCCCGTTCATTCATGATCCTCTGGCATCCATTAACTCCAAGATTTCGTTTTACGCCGGTGAGAACCCGGCCACTCTCACATTTTACTGGATCAATACGCCGGGCGTCCTCATCATTCTCGCAGGTATAATCGGCGGTCTGATTCAGGGAGCGGGCATCGGCGAAATCTTCGGCATATTTGGCACCACTGTTAAGAATAATGTTAAGACGATCATTACAATCTGCTCGGTACTTGCTGTCGCCAAAATCATGGGCTACAGCGGAATGATCAGTGACATCGCCAATGTTCTCGTTGCGGTCGCAGGCGACAAGTTCCCGCTCATTTCCCCGCTCATCGGAACAATCGGAGGTTTCGTAACGGGTTCAGGTACTTCCACGACCGCACTGTTCGGCCAGCTTCAGGTCGAGACCGCCAAGCAGATCGGAGCAGACCCGATATGGCTCGCTGCGGCTAACCTTATGGGTGCAGGTATCGGAAAGATGATCTGCCCGCAAAGTATCGCGATCGGAACCGCAGCCTGCAATCTGAGCGGGGCTGAAAGTAAGATTCTCAGCAAGACTGCGGTCTACACGATTCTGTTTGCACTGATCGGCGGAATTGTCTGCTTTGTTCTTCAGTAACAGTTCAAAGTTCAAGAACGCCTCGGCGTTCTTGCCGCGACGTTCGCGGCGCGTAAGTGCCTTCCACTGCGCACATCTGCGATCCGCCGAAGGCTTTTTATGACATAACAAAAGCTGTCGCCTGTCGTCATCATACAAAGAGGATGACAGGTGACAGCTTTTTTCGGCTTCTTTATCATAATTTTGAGCGGAGTTTCCTCAGGATGTTCTCAAAATATTCAGGAAGCGGGGCCGAAAATTCAACATACTCTCCCGTCCTCGGATGAATGAATCCGATCGTTGCCGCATGGAGAGTCTGCCCCTGTACCGGATACGGAGAACGACCTGAGCTGTAAACCGGATCGCCTAGCAGCGGATGACCCGCGGAGGCCATATGCACCCGGATCTGATGTGTCCGGCCGGTCTCAAGCACGAACTCACAGAGCGTGTAGTTACCGAAGCGCTCAGTCACGGGATAATGAGTGACCGCGTGCTTTCCGCCGTTCTTAACGACTGCCATCCGCTTTCTTTCTTTAGGGTCACGTCCGATATTTCCTTAAATCGTCCCGATATCTTCTTTCACATTTCCGCATACGATTCCGAGATATTTGCGGGTAATCGAGTGAACTGCCAGCTGCTCTGCAATTTTCCGGTGAGCAATATCATTCTTGCAGATTATCAGAGCGCCCGTCGTATCTTTATCGATCCGATGAACTATTCCCGGCCTCAGGATTCCGTTTATGCCGGAAAGATTGTCATGACAGTGATACATGACGGCATTGACCAGCGTTCCGCTCGGATGACCGGGCGCCGGATGGACTGTCATATTTTTAGGCTTGTTGACGATCAGAACGTCATCATCTTCATACAGGATATCGAGCGGAATATTCTCGGGTAGTATTTCAGGATCCTGCGGCTCCGGGATCCTGAGTACTATTATTTCCCCCGTATTCAGCTTTCTGGAGCTTTTTAAGGGTCTCTCCCCGATAGTTACCAGTCCGTCACGTATAAGCTCCTGCAAACGGCTTCTGGAGAGTTCCGGTAAGGACAAGGCAAGAAAGCGGTCAGCCCTGAGTCCGGAAAACTCAGCCGGAACGATGATGCGGCGCTCCGTTTCATGAAAATCGATTTGTTCTATGTCATCGTCCGGATCCATTGTCTGCCCTGCGCCGTCCCAAGAAGCCTCTTCGATATCATTTAGTATCCCGTTCATACCGGCTGCTTCGGGAAAATTCTTTATACTCTCATCCGTCATTTCTGTTTCTCCATGAATTTCAGGTCATCTTCTTTATAGAAAAAAACAATCAGGATAAAAAACGCGACCGCCGAACATGTAACATATATATCCGCCACGTTAAATATTGGAAAATCTATCAGAGAAAAATACAGAAAGTCGCGCACGTACGTCAGGGTCAGCCTGTCATAAAAGTTTCCGAAAGCTCCTGCCGACACTACAATAACGAGTATTCTGAGAATCAGGTATTTCCCGTCTGAGGGGATTTTCGTGTAAATATAGATCATCGCCGCAAGAAAGACAACTGTCAGTACAATAAAAAATGTCCTTTGATTCTGAAGAAGACCGAATGCCGCACCCCTGTTCTCCAGATATCTCAGCTCAAATACTCCTTTTATCAATACAAGCGGTTTTTCACGCAGCGCTGTGACAGCCCAACGCTTGGTGAGCAGATCAAGGGCTGTGAGTGCTGCGAACAGTAAAACGGCGCCGATATATCTAGCGTAACTTTTTTTGTCAGTCATTTTATTTCTCCGTTGATAATTTCTTTTTTCTTCCGGTCAATCTTCTTCCGGTCAATCCTCAAAACGAATCGCATCCCCGTTAATAAAACGAATGCCGTCCAAAATCTCCTCATCTGTCACATCTTCTGCAATGACAGCTTTTCCTATTTCTTCAAGCAGAATAAATCTTATATGTCCTCCGGACATCTTCTTGTCGGTTTTCGTGATCTTCAGGATCTCATTCTCGTCTATACCGTCTGCGAACATCGGAAGACCGAACATGACGCACACATCCCTGATTTCATACAGTTCTTCCGGTTCCAGATAACCTCTCTTCATGCTCATTGCAGCGGCTGCTATACATCCGAGACCTACGCACATTCCGTGAGGCATCGTGAAATTCTTATACTTTTCGATAGCGTGGCCTATTGTGTGTCCGAGGTTAAGCAGCGCGCGCTCTCCTTTTTCTTTCGGATCCCTTTCGACGATATCAACTTTGATTTTAGCCGTTCTTTTCACCATTTCAAGTATAATATCATCCTCTTTCTCCATAATGGCATCCATATGGTCAAGAATCCATTCAAAAAAGTCTGCATCTGCAAGAAGGGCTGACTTCAATACCTCACCCATTCCCGATATGTATTCTTTCTCCGGTAATGTTTTCAAAACGAGCGGATTCGTATATACGAATTCGGGCAAATGGAAGGCTCCGATCATATTCTTGTACCCGAGAAAATCTACGCCCGTCTTACCTCCGATACTGGAATCCACCTGTGCAAGAAGCGTTGTCGGTATCTGGACAAATGAAATACCGCGAAGATAAGTTGCGGCCGCGAAACCGGTCATATCTCCGACCACACCGCCGCCCAGAGCCGCCAGGCAATCTTTCCTGTCATAGTGATGCTCTATCAGAAAGCGATACAGATCCTGAATGTTTTCCAGATTCTTGTTTTCCTCACCTCCGGCGAAGGTGAAGTTATCCACATGTTCAAATATTTTATTTAATTCAGAAATGATCGATTTTGCATATAACGAAAACGTTTTCGTGTCGCATACGACACATATTTTGCCCGGTTTTACAGTCATATCCGCAAACTTATCCTTAAGTCCCTCGAATGAATTACTAAAATATAAACTCACAATTAACCTCCTTCTTAAGATGGGCGCAATGAAAATCCCCCGCATATTTGCATGAGACAATCCGACATAGAAACTGCGCATTCATCTCACGACTTAAGTCACGAGAATTCT
>CAMYVI010000158.1 GCA_947302185.1 uncultured Lachnospiraceae bacterium | reverse complement strand
CTTTGAGGAATCCGAGCTGCAGCTGGTCTGCGTGCAGCGCGTACACATCGTTGAACGATCGTGCAAATGAATCCAGCCCTTCATGCGGCAGACCCGCTATGAGGTCGACATGAAGGTTTATATTTCCAGTTTCCCGAAGAGCAAGCACGTTTTTTCGCAGCCTGTCAAAATCCATCGTCCGCTGTATTGCCTCCACGGTCTTCGGATTGGTCGACTGGATCCCGATCTCCAGCTGAATCAGAGCAGGCCGCAGTCCCTTAAGAAGCAGAATCTCTTCCTCTCCGAGAAGGTCCGCCCCTATCTCAAAATGGAAGTTCGTGATTCCATTGTCATGGTCAGCAATGTACTGCCAGATCTCCATCGCCCGCTTTCTTATGCAGTTGAATGTCCGGTCCACAAACTTGACCTGCGGAACCTTGTGATCGATAAAAAACTGAAGTTCACGCTTTACGGTCTCCATGTTGCGGAAGCGTACCGTCTTATCAATGGACGACAGGCAGTAAGTGCATCGGAACGGGCAGCCGCGGCTCGATTCGTAATAGATGATGCGGTTGTCGAACAGCTTAATATTATCATAGAGAAAGGGGATTGCGTCCATATCCGGGCATACGCTCTGGGTAATCGGATTATAAGCAAGCCGCTCTCCATCCTTCCACACAGCTCCGGGAAGAGTTCGGATAAATTCCCGGAGCCCATGCTGCTCCGGGTCATCCGGTCTTTTCCGCGCTGCATCTGTTTTCTCCCTGTCCAACGCAGACACAGCATCCAACAGCATAGCAAACGGCTTCTCCCCTTCCCCGCCCATCACAAAATCGCAGGATCCAAGAAACGTCTCCGGACCATAAGAGGCCTCGGGACCGCCGGCATAAAGGATAACTTTATCGCCGAGCAGAGCCCGGATATCGGCGACCAGATCTGTCACGATCTGCGTGTTCCAGATGTAGCAGGAAAAACCGATGATATCCGCGTGATATGCCAGAATTCCGGCCAATATATCCTGATACCGGTCATTGATCGTGAACTCGGCGATCTGCACAGACTCGGCATGGCCGGATGACGCTCGGAGGCTGTAGACGGCGGGACAGGAATGTATATATTTGGCGTTGACGGCAACTAAGAGAACTTTTTTCATAACCTAATACTCCATTACTAAAACTTCCCACACCTCATCTTAGTTCAGCCGCATCAGATTACGTGATAATGCTTCAGTGCTTTCCACACGCCGTCATCGTCGATGTCAGCAGTCACATAGTCAGCACCGACTTTCACTTCATCTCCGGCATTTCCGAGAGCAACACCGATTCCGGCGTATTTGAGCATCCCGATATCATTTTCTCCGTCGCCGAACGCGATAATTTCTTCTCTCGAGATCCCCTTAAGCTCTATATATTGCCGAATTCCCCAGGTCTTGTCTCCATTCCCCGAGATTATATCCAATCCGTGCCTGCTCCACCTCGTTATGTGACAGCCCGGCAGCTTTTCCACGAACGGTCTCTCCTCATCTTTGCTGCAGTAGATGACTCCCATGTAAATCGGCTCGCCCGCATACTGACCGATCACCGGGATGCTGGTGTGAATATCCCTGTGGGCTGACCGCACAGCTTCGTTCACGAAGTTGATATACATGCGGTCTTTGGAAGTCAGAATAGCCGGAACCTCACCACTCTCAAATATATTGACCATAGACCTGAGATTCTCACCTTCCATCGGAGATCCGAACAGCGTTTCGAGGCTGCTGTCCAGACAAACTTGCCCGTTCAGTGTGAGATATGCATCGAAGCCATAGTCCAGAAAATTCATCTCTTTCATCTCGGATATATGCCGGCCTGTCGCAATCACACAGAGAATCCCCTTCTCTCGGAGACATTTCAGCGCGCGAAGAGTGCTCTCCGGAACACACATCGTCCTGTGAGAGAACAGGGTCCCGTCTATATCAAAAAATGCGGCTTTAATGCTTCTTTTTACTTCTTGCATACATCCACCCACTCTTCAAAGGAAGTGAATCGCTCGAGCTGATCAATAGTGGTCTCAACAGCGCTGTTCTCAGATCCTGCCGCAGGAAAGACCGTCTCGTGTGCACGCAGTGAAACATCGAGATACACTTTTACTCCTTGCCTGAGCGCAAACGGACATACTCCTCCGGGCGGGTGTCCCAGATACTCTTCCACAGACGCATATGGAATCATCTTTGCCTTTGTGTGAAACTGCGCTTTGTACTTTTTGTTGTCGATTCTCGACATGCCGGACACAACTATGACAATTGCTTCCTCTCCCAGGAGAAATGCCATAGTCTTCGCGATCCTGTCCGGCTCAGTTCCGACGGCTACCGCGGCAAGCTCGACGGTGGCTGACGAGATGGGAAATTCCAGAACTTTTCCCTCGAGTTCAGTGCCATCAAAATATCGTTTTACCAGTTCTACTGACATGTATCTGTCTCCAAATTCATCATAATTTGGTAGCTATTTTACAACAAACAGGCCGCCTGCACCAGTCTTTAGAGCAAAGAAGAACGCCTCCGGGTTTATGCCCGAAAGCGTTCTTTATCGTTTCAGTCTTCTTTTCTGCGGACATTTATTATAAGATCCGGGTCAAGTCCGTAAAAATCCTTATAACCGTCCCACTCCCAGTCCTCTCTCAGAGTAATATCGCGGACAAAGTTCTCATTGCTGAGATGACCGACCGTGACCTTCTGGGCTCCTTTCGCTGACTCGCTTCTTATATACTGCAGTCTTTGAATATCCTGCCTCAAAATGCTTGCGTAAATACATATATAGAAGGCTACTGCCGCAAATGCGACAACTTTAACGTACTTCTGCAGCTTCTCATTAAAGAGTATTTTGTCCCGAGTATCCGGTATCAGCGCAAGCAGCTGGTATAAGAACACGATCCAGAAAACATAGCTTCCCAAGAAGCATCTGTAGCTCATAGGCGATACAAGAAGGAACGGAGCAGTCGGTATCACAATAGAAATGATGACACCCATACACTGCCAGAATCTTCCTGCCTGCAGGGAAAATATACCGGTCGTCACAACGATGGCTAAAAGCACGAGGAGCAGAAGCGCAAGAGATACAAGGTTCTTGGCGGCGTGATCATACTCACGCGTCTGGTCAATGAGCAATATGATCGGATTGCCGAAACAGATCAAAGCGACTCCGATATCAGCGATTTTTCCGACAATTCCGTCAAGTTCTTTTCTGCGCTCCTTCCATATAAGGAACATAATTACTGTAATCGAGATAACAACTAGCGGAAGCTCGAGATAGCAGATATTGATGATCCTTCCGAAACGGTTTACTATGCTCGAAGCCAGATTGGAGGTATCGACGCTCCGATAAAAATCATCACCGCTCGAAACCTGACTGTACGTTGAATTGGAGAACATGAGAGCGATTCCGCCGATAACTCCGGCCAGATATCCGATTTCAGGCAGCCTGACTCTTTTTTCGACTGCCAGCGTATACAAAATCATAAATACGGCCAGGCAGAAATTATAGATCGTAAAGTGCTCGACGATAAGACTGTTGACGAGGCCAAGCACTATGAAACCGATCGCGGATATAATTGATACGGACACATTCTCGCCGTCCAGCCGCCTAATAACATATCTCATGTAAATCAGGCTGAATGTCACAGACGTAATATAGTTCGCAAAGCCCGATGTCCACCCGATCGTGTCCGAAAAAATCGACAGCGGCATAAAGAAAAGAAAGATCACGGAAATATATTCAGTCTGTTTCTCATAAGCCATCTGATCCAGCATATACACAAGAAAGGTCAGGGTCAGGGCCTGCAGAACCACTTTCAGCGGGTAGAATTTGGTAAGAAGAATAATAATTATATAACCTAAATATCGTCCTCCGTACCCTTCGAACCAGCTGGCGAGACGTTCCATTCCCACCGAGCTTCCCCACCTCAAATCATCATCGCAGTAAGGTATGACAAGAAATAACACCGCAAAAGCAATAAACAGAAAGAAATACTTCCTATATTTTTCTTTGACACGCAGCGTATGCTCTGTCCCTTTTTTACTCATCGTCTTCATCTGTTCCTTTCATGGGCCTGTCTGTCTCACCGGATTTATAACCGGCGTTCCTGGCTATAATGTATTTAGGTCTTCCTTTGAGTTCCTCGTAAATTCTTGCAATATAAAACCCGATCAGACCCAGACTGATCATAATAATGCTTCCGATGAATCCCTGCAGCAGAATGACCGTCGTAAAACCTCCGAGAGCTTTTCCGTTCAGTTTCTGCACGAGCGTAATGATTCCGCTGATCACCGAGACAATGAATACCAGCACACCGCACACGGTCACGATCTGCATCGGCGCTGTTGAAAATGACGTTATATTATTTATGGCGTATTTAATGAGCCCTCTTGTCGACCATTTGCTCTCACCGGCCGCTCTCTCCTGGACATCATAGGTTACAGAAGTTGTTCTGAATCCTACCCAGGAGGAAAGCGCGCGGAAAAAGGCATACTTTTCCTTCATACCGACAATCGCGTCGATCGCTTTGCGGTCCAGCAGCTTAAAATCAGACGCATTCTCCATGTCAAATCCGCTGGCCGCGCTGATAAGTCCGTAGAATGTTTTCGCTGCAAATGCATGCAGCCCACTCTCTTTACCCCTGCTGCTCTTCACGCCTTCGATCACTTCGTAGCCCTGCTGCCAGAGGCGATACATCTCCACGATTTTTTCGGGCGGATGCTGCAGATCACAGTCAAGGACCACGGCGCATTCACCTCTCGCCTCGGCAAGACCCGCAGCAACGGCTGCCTCTTTGCCGAAGTTGCGAGAAAAGCTGATTCCCCGAATTTCCGGAGTCACCGAAGCAGCCTTTTCAATCGCGACCCAGGTCCCGTCCTTTGATCCGTCATCAACGAACAGGATTTCATGGGGAATCTCTTCTCTCCGCAGAATATCTGAAATGACATTTCCTGCCATTTCAATCATAGCTTCCTCATTGTAAGCAGGTAAAATAACTGTCAGCATATAGCACCCTCACTCACTTTTCTTAAACGCAAAGTATCTCTGTCCTGTATAGTTGAGTACGACAAAAAGCCCCATACCTACGACCATAGCTCCGTTTTCCTGTACAGTGACAGGCATTGAAGACAGCAGTTTAGCGACAAGAGGCTTCGCGATTCCGTAAGCCAGAAGATAGCATACGGAAATATTGATAATAAATCGCACAACTATTCTCCAGTTGCGCTCTTTATTTTCAAATGTGTAATACTTATTCAGGAAATAACTGACGACACTTCCGACAATGTAATTTGCGGCAGAAGATACCCAATAGCTGAAATGGAAAATGTTATAGAAAGAGAACATTACAGCCGTGCCGACCAGCGTGTTAATAATTCCGACCAGAACAAATCTGATCATCGTCTTATCAATCATGTCATTCCTCCAAAATTATCACAGCAATTCTAACACTAATAATCAGAATTGTCCAGCACGCCGCCGGTCAGAGCGGGTCTCCTCACATAAGGATATACGGTCAACAGATTCTCGGGAGCAGCTCCCCTCCCGGAGGCGGAAGCAGCGTCTCCGAACCGATCGGTGTTCGGACGACAACACGGCCTTTATGGTCGTCTGTGACTTCGCCGATGATGGCAGCGCTTTCGGAGTATTTTCCCTGTCTCAGCACCTTAAGCAGAGCTTCTGCCCTCTCTTTCGGAGCAAATACGACCAGCCGTCCTTCACACGCCAGATACAGCGGTTCGAGTCCCAGCATTCCGCACACGCCGGAGACTGCCGGGTCTACCGGGATATCAGCCTCATTGATCGTAATGCCGACGCCGCTCTCCTCGGCGATCTCATAGAGTACCGTGCCCACTCCGCCGCGGGTGGCATCGCGAAGCACGTGAATATCTTTTGTCTCATCGAGCATGGATTTCACTGTTCCCCACAGCGGCGCGCAGTCGCTGGTCACATCCGCCTCGATGCCATACTCGTCGCGGGCAAGAAGGATCGTTGTTCCGTGACGTCCGACATCGCCGGTCACAAGAATAGCGTCTCCGGGCTTTGCGTAGGCACCAGAAAGATCTGCCCCTTCCTCGATAAGGCCGACACCTGTCGTCGTGATAAAAACGC
>CAMYVI010000157.1 GCA_947302185.1 uncultured Lachnospiraceae bacterium | reverse complement strand
CGAGTATCTGGAATTCCAATCAGACCCTGCTGCCTGCACTTGCTTACAACTACAGATAGACCGCAGTCCGGCAAGATACGTTTCACAAACAATCAGGATAAAAAGATATTAGGAGACATGAAATGGTAGTTTTCAGATGTCCGGTATGCGGAGGAAATATGTCGCAGGACGGCGATGTATATATTTGCAACGCCTGTTCTTACGTTATCAGCGGAACACCTGCAAGAGTATGCAGCGAATGCGGCACCGTTCTGAATGAAGGGGAGACAGATTGCAGAAAGTGCAGTCCCCGGAATACCGATTCTGCAGATGCAGACGAAAAAGAAGAAACGGTCATCCCGGAAGTTAAAAGCGGCAAACGGCTGATCCTGCCCGTTTTGCTCGGCTGCCTTTGTCTTGTCGCCGTAGGTTTTCTTGCCGGATCTTTATTCGACAGATTTAGTGGTCCTGATAATTCGGACAACCGCACACTCACATATATCAGGGAAAAGGAATCTGATGTATCCGGACAGACAAGTATCGGAGAAGGACAGGTAAACGCTGACTCTGCAGAAAACAAATCGGTGACGGCCACACAGACTCCCCCTGCTTCACCGACACTGACACCGACACCTACTCTGACCCCCTCACTGACTCCCACAACTACCCCGGCCCCCACACCGACAGCAACACCGACACCTGCCCCCACTGAAGTGCCGGGTGAAGTACAAATCCTCGTCGACCGGCTGGCGGTGGACGAAGCTCCGAAATCCGTTGATAATATCGAATATATCGCGGATGTATATGAATACCTCACACTTCGTGAAGCGCCGTCTACCAGCGCCAAAGCGATCTGTCTGCTTCCCCCTTATACAGCCATGTATATTACGGAGTTTACCAACGATACAATGGTGCGCGTTGTGACAAAAGAGAGAGGCTATGGGGGATACGTCAATCGGAACTATCTGGCCATGCAGGGGACAGTCACTGTTCGTGCCGGAAAATCTCCTGCAACATCTACGTCAGATCCGATTTACTACGCGGATGTTTATGATTATCTGACACTTCGAAACGCTGCGAGCACTAGTGCCGGAGAACTCAATCGTCTTCTTCCTTTCACAGCCATGTTCGTACACAGCAGGACCAACGGAATGGCATATGTAACCGTAGTAGATACAGGTGAAACGGGTTATGTAAACGCCGACTATATCACATCCGATCCGAACTCAACGGTCCGTGCGGGAAAAAACCGCGGCGTTTCGACGACCAGTCACGGTTTCTCCGTAGGTAACTACTGCTATGCTGATGTCAATGAATACCTGACCCTTCGCGATGCTCCCAGCACATCTGCGGATGAAATCACACGCCTCGCTGACGACACTATGATGGTCATCCTGGAACTCACGAATGATACGATGATGAAAGTGCAGGTCGTGTCCACCGGTGAAATCGGATATGTCAACAGAGAATACGTTAAGTAATACTCTTTTATTTATTCTTTTCGTAAATCACCCGCAGACCTTTCAGCATCAGCATCTTATCGATGATGATCTCCTTTCTGCAGTGCGGTATGATAACTCCTGCAAGTCCGCCGGTTGCGACGGTCTTGCAGGGATAACCGAGCTCATCCTCGAACCTCTCAATCATGCCGTCGATCAACGCCGCCTGGCCGAAAACGATTCCGCTCTTCATGGCGTCGACCGTATTGCTGCCGACCGCCTTTTTCGGTGCCTCGACCGAGATTCTCGGCAGCTGTGACGTACCGGATACAAGGGACTCAAGGGAGACCATGACGCCGGGAATGATAGCTCCGCCGATGTAGCACTTGTTCTTATCGACTACTGTGACCGTCGTTGCAGTCCCCATATCGATAACTATACAGGGAGCGCCGTACTCCCGGAGGGCGGCAACGGAGTCAACTACCAGGTCCGCGCCGACTGTTCCCGGATTATCCATCTTAATGTTGATGCCGGTCCTGAGTCCGGCTCCGACTACCATAGCCCTTACTCCGGTTATTTTGTACACAGCATTGCAAAGGACCTGTGTCAGAGGCGGAACGACGGAGGATATGATTGCTCCGTCTATCTGTTCCGGCACAATGGAATTAAGCTCCATTATTGTCTTAATGAGCACCGCATATTCAAGGTCGGTCTTATAAATGTCAGTTCGAACGCGCTCGGTAAAATGTATCTTCTCATGATCCAGGCACCCGATTTCGATATTCGTGTTGCCCATGTCTATAGCTAATATCATATCTCTGCCCTGCCTTATCTCAGTTTCTACTGCCGTGTTATTGCTGTGAAATACTGTTTTCCGTCTTTTTCGGAACATCGCGCAGCCCTTTTGAGGATTTACTTTGAAAGTGCTGCCACGATTGTGTCCAATATGCGGTCCGCCGTCTCGAGCTTAGTGATGAGCGGAAGCGAAATCTCATCATCTTTTGTGATAATCGTGATCTTATTGGTATCATGGGCAAATCCGGCCCCAGGTTCGGCAATGCTGTTGGCTGCAATCATATCCAGCTTCTTTTTCTCGAGTTTCTTTCTGGAATTCTCCAGCAGATTTTCCGTCTCCATCGAAAAACCGCATAAGAACTGGCCTTCCCTCTTTCTTTCAGCTAATGTTCCGAGTATGTCCGTAGTGCGGGCAAGCCGAATGACCATATCATCATCCTTCTTCTTGATTTTTTGGTCCGCAATCACTGCCGGCCTGTAATCTGCCACAGCTGCCGCCATGATCAGGATATCCGTTGCGGCAAAATGCTCAAATACCGCTTCCGCCATATCCTTAGCAGACACTACAGACACCAGCTGTACTCCTTCCGGCGGAGAAATTGCGACCTGCCCCGAGACAAGTATTACCTCCGCACCGCGTTTTTCGGCTGCTTCCGCTAACGCATAGCCCATTTTGCCGCTGCTGTGATTGGTAATATAGCGGACTGGGTCGATAGCCTCCTGAGTCGGGCCGGCCGTGACAAGCACCTTTCGTCCGGCAAGATCCTGGTTTTTATGCCCGCCGGTGTCTTCCGCGCCCTGATCATCCGAAGCAGCCCCGGCAGCAGACGAACCGGATTTTTCCTCTTCCGGACCGGCGTTTTTATTTTTGTTCAAAATATTTAAAATGTAAGCACAGATATCTTCAACCGGCGCAAGCTTTCCGCGCCCCACATCGCCGCAGGCAAGAAGCCCTTCGGCCGGATCTATAAAACGGTAACCGAATCTCTTCAATTTAGCCATATTGTCCTGCACGATAGGGTTGTCATACATTGCCGTATTCATAGCAGGCGCGATGACCTTCGGACAGGTACAGGCCATAATAGTCGTAGTCGCCATGTCGTCCGCTATACCGGAGGCTATCTTGCCTATGATATTTGCGGAAGCCGGCGCGATGACACACAAGTCCGCCGCTTTGGCAGCGGATATGTGTTCGACGTCGAACTTAAAACTTCGGTCAAATGTATCGACCAGGCACTTACTTGCCGTCAAAGTTTCAAAAGTAATCGGAGTAATAAATTTCGCCCCGTTGGCTGTCAAAGATACTGTAACCGATACTCCCGCCTTGATCAGGGTCCGGGCAATGTCCGCAGCCTTGTAAGCTGCTATCGAACCGCTCACGACGAGCAGCACATTTTTCTTATCTCCTGTCATAATAGACTCCTCCAAAAACTTACTCCGTAAAATACAGGAAATCCGTGACCGGTCTCTCACTTCCCGCTGCAGGACTGTTCAGCAGCTGATTCTCAAAAATCAGAGTAGAACTCCCGCCTCCGTCCAGACACTTCCCGAAACCGCAATCGTGACTGGTCAGGATATCCCTCACCTCGTCATAAGTCATGCCGCCCGAATAACCGGAAGATCCTGCCGTGATCAAATAGTACTCACATGGACGTACCATGCCGATCGCGGTTCTGGGATAGCGGTAATCGAGACTCTGAATTCCGACATTGACAGCTTCTCCGTTTGAAATCAGAAGCGTGTCGCCGCAGCACCATGTGTCCGTTACTCCCATGTTGAGCAGATCATTGATCGTCATGCCCTGCTTCGGCGAGAAAAGGTTGCCGCTGTTTGTCAGACATATCTCCATCCCGTTCGCAACGGCTTTGCTGTCCGGCATCACCATGCCGTTTTTGATTTTTGCGTCAGCCATTGTAGGCGTATTACTTGCATAATCGAAGTTGCTGCCGTTTATTCCGACGACCCAACCGAGACGCTTTGACGCGCTGCTCGGAGTTTCACGCTCTCCGCCGTAATCATCATTGGATAATCCTGCATGTATCTGAGACGGATCGTCAATAATGATGTGGGTAAGCAGGTAAGAGTATTCCGCCTCGGTGTAGCGGTTCACTGTGACCATAATCGTATCCGAAAGGTGACTGTACTCTGCCGTTTTAATCTCCTCTCCGTAGCGCATAGTCGCACGCCGTATCTCCGTGTCGTGGAGTACATTGACCGTGAACGTATACATTTTTCCGTTGTATATGAACGGAATCTCATTTTCGCCGGCTGTGAGAGGAAGAGTAGCTTCGGCCCCCAGTTCATACTCGCCTTTCGAGATATCGCGTTTCTTCCCGTCCTCATAAGTCAGGGTGATAATATCTACATCAAGCATATCTTCCTCATAGAGAAGATCGGTAACTTCTATACTTGCGCCGGTTATCGGAACAGGCTCAATGTGTACAGATGTCTCTCCGTAGATGCTGTTCACCCGGAAATCCCCGGGATCGTTTACTATTGCGTCATCTGCGAATGAGGTTGCTTTCACCTCAGTTACATATCCGTCCTCAAAAACTGCCTTCACCGTCACGTCTTTAATCTCAGCCGCTTCTCCGGTATATACCTTACCTTTAAACTCTGAGGTAAGATCCGAAAGGCGGACGGGTTCTATATGGCACATTGTATCCCCATACTCCGTGTGAACCGGCACATCGGTCTCAGCCGATACCTTTCCGATTTCATCCGAAGTGCACTCTACCTCGACTCTCGCACCGTCCTCGTACACAAGCTGAGCACGAATATTGTCCGGATCCGGAGCGTCCATAAAGTAGACCTTGCCCTCATAACGCGCTTCAATTGACACGACAGGTACAGCATCCGCCTTCACAGTATCCGTGAATTGTCCTTTGCTTATCGTATATTCGGTAACGGTATCTCCGGTCACGACAATCTGCTCATCTTCCCCATCCTCAGATTCCTTACGGGAAGACGCTTCTGTATCACCGGTTTCTTTATCCGGCTCAGAACCCGGTAACTCCGAATTTGAATCCTTCTCCGAGTCATTGACGACTGATTCAATTTTCCCGATCAATGCGTTCGCGGAAGTCTCATTGTTATTCACAGGGGTGCGTATGTCGTCAGGTGTGATGATATTTTTATCCTTGTTCAGGGCAAAAGCCTCCATTTCGGTTTGTGATTCTCCCTGCTCTTCACCCTCTTTGACATAATTTGCCTGACCGAGTACAGCTTCCTGCTGTTCCTCAGTCCAGCCGTTCCATATGACCTTGTAATCATCCGCATCATATTTGATGCCGAACAGCGTACTGGTCTGAACTTCAAAATCATTTTCGGTCAGCGCAGTATGCTGATGTAAAGTACCAGTCTGTTTAACTTCAATCCGAACCGGAACGAACAGTCCCGCACCGAGTGCGGCTGCACACACCGTTGTTCCGGCGATTAATGCAATTTTCCTGTTCTTCAATTGTATAAACCCCATAATCTTTCCGCCATTTATTCAGGGCCGTAAATCGGCTCTCTCACGGCTGTTGAAATGAGCGTTTCAATTCAAGTCTCGCTCGCGAGACTTGGCGCGGGATTCGGGTCAGCATTAGCTGACATCTTCCAAACCGAATCCCTGCGCATCCTCGCGGAGCGTATATCTCAGTGGGGGATTGACACCCGCCACTGAGATATACACTTCTCCCATAATCTCACTTATGTCAATAAATTATCACATTAAGGTTCACTTGTGAAGTCTTACACGCCTGAAGTCGCGGGAATTGCGCGACGAAGAATAAGCGCACACCTTGCGCGGGGTTGTGAATGCGGCCGGGGAATATGGCTGCGTATATCGACCCCGTCCGTACAGACAGAAACATTTTGTACTGAATATGCCAAATGAATGCTATAATGCTATAGTATGTGACATAATTGTCC
>CAMYVI010000156.1 GCA_947302185.1 uncultured Lachnospiraceae bacterium | reverse complement strand
CGCCGACTTCGCGGGCATAATCGACCCATTTCTGAAGGTCAGCTTTCGAGATTGTCATTCCCGTCGGGTTATTCGGGAAGCACAGATAGATCATATCCGGCTGCTCCTTCGGGAGCTCCGGCACAAAACCGTTGTACTCCGTGCAGGGCATGTAGATGACTTTCGAGTAGCGCTCCGTCTCCGGGACGTAATCGCCGGCCCGCCCGTCCATCACATTGGAGTCGAGATAGACCGGGTATACCGGGTCACAGATGGCTACCCTGTTGTTTACAGAGAAGATGTCTCCGATGTTTCCGGAGTCGCTCTTTGCGCCGTCGCTGATGAAGATCTCATCTACGGCGATGTCCGCGCCTCTGCTCTGGAAATCATTTGTGCAAATAGCACTCCGGAGGAACTCATACCCCAAATCCGGCGCATACCCGCGGAAGGTCTCCTGGACAGCCATTTCGTCGACCGCGCCATGCAGAGCACTGATCACCGCCGGGGCCAGCGGCAGAGTGACATCACCGATCCCGAGCCGGATGATTTCTTTGTCCGGATGAAGTTCGCTGTAAGCCCGGATCTTTGCCGCAATTGTAGAAAAAAGATAGCTTCCCTGTAATTTCAGATAATTTTCATTGATTTGGAACATGTTTGTCTCCTCCGTAGGCTTGTTTTCACGTGAAGCCATGCAATTTGTTGTTAAATATAAAAAAGGTGCCTTAAAGAAACGTATCCTTTAAGGCACCTTTGCCGATGACTAATTCTAGCACATTATTTTTCGAAAGTGAAGCGTGGATTATCTGTGGTCTCCGCTTCGCTGCATTTGGTTAGTGTTGATTGTCTAGTCATGTCTAGTCATGTCTAGTCATTTTTTCTCCATACTATATCCTTCCTGCCTGCATTTTCGTATAATACTTAGAGAGAAATAACCCCGCCTCGCAAAATGACGGCTATGACACATTGGCCGCTGTGGTGCGGAGAGCACAAAAATCACTCTCAGAGACGATTATCATGACCTCTACTTGCCAAAAGCGGAGGCTTCCACAAACTGAGAAAATATGAAAAGGAGATTCTTATGAGAAAAATCTGCACACTTATTTTAACATCACTCATCGTACTTACAGCCATCGGACTCACAGCCTGCGGCGGTTCACAATACAAAGTCGCCTGGCCTAACGCGGAGCTTCTCGGTTCCGACAAGACCATCACCGCGGACTACACAGGCATCCCCTCCACCGGTTACGAGTGGACCGTCGAACTTGAAGGTGAAGGTGTCCTCGAGGAGACAGAGCATTCCACAAAGAAGGCCGACTCCACGGAGTCCGAGGAGCTGGTCGGAACAGCAGAGACCGAGCATTATGCCTTCAAGGTCGTCGGCGACGGCGAGACCCGCATCATTGCGAGATACGCCCGTAGCTGGGAGACAAATCCCGACGATCTCGAGTACATTTGCCGTGTCACCGTAAAAGACGGCAAGATTACCATGATGATGATCGACGATGAACAAACCGACTCACTTATTGCAATGCTTACTGACTCATCAATCCTGCCGTAAACAAGACACGCATGAACGCCGCCTCCGGCAGCAGAAAATCCTACACTCAAAAAGGGCTGCGAAGAAACACATCAGAGTTTCTTCACAGCCCTTTCTGTTATCTGGTTAAGAGACTATTCGAATCAGAACAAACTTCCAAGCGACAGGAACAGCGGCGCAAATACCAGTGAGACCACTGTCATAAGCTTGATCAGGATGTTGATGGACGGGCCCGATGTATCCTTGAACGGATCACCGACTGTATCTCCGACGACCGCTGCGTGATGGGCTTCGGAGCCCTTGCCGCCGTAGTTGCCGCCCTCAATGTACTTCTTTGCGTTGTCCCACGCTCCGCCGGAGTTGGACATGAAGATCGCAAGGAGAACACCTGTGACCAGAGCGCCGGCAAGAAGGCCGCCGAGCGCTTCTGTTCCGAGCAGGAGACCGATGACGATCGGAGCTGCCGCAGCAATGATACCGGGAACGATCATCTCACGAAGAGCCGCTATCGTGGAAATGCCGACGCAGGTCTTATAATCCGGACGGCTGGTGCCTTTCAGAATACCTGCATCCTCGCGGAACTGGCGACGGACTTCCTCGATCATACTGTAGGCTGCCTTGGAAACGGATTCCATCGTAATGGCCGAGAAGAGGAATGTCAGCATGCCGCCGATGAAGATACCGACGATGACCTTCGGAGCCATGATGTTGATGGCATCCAGAGAAACTGCCTGCGCATAGGATACGAAGAGAGCCAGCGCTGTCAGCGCAGCGGAGCCGATGGCAAAGCCCTTGCCGATAGCTGCTGTCGTATTACCTACAGAGTCAAGTTTGTCCGTGATATTTCTGACGCTCTCATCAAGTCCGGACATCTCGGCGATACCGCCGGCGTTGTCGGCGATCGGGCCGTAAGCGTCGACTGCGATCGTGCTGCCTGTTGTGGCCAGCATGCCGACTGCTGCCAGCGCGATGCCGTACAGACCTGCGATGAGGTAAGCACCCATGATGCCGATGCAGATGCATACAATCGGGATGACCGTAGACTTCATACCGACTGCGAGACCTGAGATGATATTTGTTCCGGAACCGGTCTGGGACTGTTCCGCGATCTTCTTGACAGAACCGTATCTGTCGGATGTGAACATTTCTGTCGCCTGGCCGATAATGAAACCGACCGCGAGACCGAAGATGACTGCAAATGCCGGCTTCATCGAGCCGAGTATCATATTGCTGCCGATGAGGGCAAATACAATCGTAATAATATACGCAACATAGCTGCCGCGGTTGAGGGCTGCCTGCGGATTTCCGTTCTCATCGCCTTTTACGAAGAACGTTCCGATCATAGACGCTATGATGCCTATTCCGGCCAGAAGGAGCGGATAAATTGCTCCTGCCTTGTCATATGCCAGAATACCGAGCGTGATTGCCGATACGACCGCGCCGACGTAAGATTCGAAAAGGTCCGCGCCCATGCCGGCTACGTCGCCGACATTGTCGCCGACATTGTCAGCGATAACAGCCGGGTTTCTCGGGTCATCCTCGGGGATATTGTTCTCTACCTTGCCGACGAGGTCAGCGCCGACGTCCGCAGCCTTGGTATAAATACCGCCGCCGACACGGGCGAAAAGCGCGACTGAGGATGCTCCGAGGCTGTAGCCGAAGAGGACATCCGCATTGCCGGTGATCAGATAGATAACACTTACGCCGAGAAGTCCGAGACCTACGACCGAGAATCCCATGACCGCGCCGCCGTGATAGGCGACAGTCAGGGCTTTGGACATGCCGGAAGTACGGGCTGCATTTGCGGTTCTTACGTTAGCTTCCGTCGCGATCCTCATGCCGAAAAATCCGGCCAGAGTGGAGAATACCGCGCCGATCAGGAAGCATCCCGCTGTGATCCAGTTTCCGATGCCCACTCCGATGACAACGAACAATATTGCTGCAAATATGACAAGGACTTTATATTCCGAGAAGAGGAACGCGTTAGCGCCTTCACGGATAGCACCGGATATTTCTTTCATCCGGTCAGTCCCCTCCTCCTCCTTGCGCACAGACCCTGCAAGATATACCGCAAAAATCAGTGCAATCACCGCGCACAACGGCACAAATACAGGTGCAAAACTCATCATAATTATTCCTCCTTCCACTATTGCATAATCAGTCTGCATAATCAGTCTGCATAATCAGTCTACACCCTGCCAATTCAGTTCTTCACTTGAGAACTTGATTTACTCTATCATACTCTGTTCTGACATAAATCTCAAGTTTTTCAGCAAAAATGTTCAAAAAACTATCTCATTTATAGCGTTTTTCTATGCAATATTTCGGCAAAGTTCACAATTGGCCTGCACTTTTACCCAAAAGCCTGATTGCCCCTCTCCAGATAAGAGTGCGGGTGGATCGTCTGCTCCTGCCTTTTTCTCGGCGTGATCTCCGGTCCGAAGAACATGAGCCCCCGCTGGATCGAATCCGTCCCGAACCGTTTCCGGATCTCGTCCACCGCCCGGTCCACCGCGAGCTGCTTTTCCCGCCTCTCCTCGCTCTGAAAAAGGTCGAGCTGATAGGGATACCGCTCCCCGTGCAGGCTGGCTACGCGCACGCCGACGCCGCGGATCGGTTTCTGCCAGCGGTAATTCTCGAGAAAGATCTGCATGGCCTGCCTTGCGATCTCATCGGAGATGTTCGTGGGAAATGGAATCTTGTGCTGGCGGGTAAAGCCCATGAGGTCATTATCCCGGACAAATATCTCGATGACGTCTCCGGCAAAATGATTCTCGCGAAGCCTCGTCGCCACGGACTCGGAGAGCATGTAGATCGCCATCTTCACCTCCATGTCATTCACCAGATCCCGCGGCATGGTCATGCCGTTGCCTATGCTCTTGATCGGCGCGTCCGTGTTCTCCTGTGCTACCGGCGTTTTGTCCTCTCCGCGGGCAAATACAGACAGCATCAGCCCCTGCTTCCCAAGCATGCAGTGCAGATATGACGGATCCGCCTCCGCAATTTGTCCTATCGTGTGGATACCGACACCGGCAAGCTTCCTCTTCGTAGCCCGGCCCACATACAGAAGGTCCGCCGCCGGCTTCGGCCAGACGATCTGCCGGTAGTTGTCCCGGTTCACGTCCGTCACCGCGTCCGGCTTCTTATAGTCCGATCCGAATTTTGCAAATATCTTATTCCAACTCACTCCCACACTGATCGTGATCCCGAGCTCGCTCTTTACCTTGCGGTTGATTTCCTGTGCAATCGAAACTCCGTCTCCCCGGATCCCGACGCTGTCCGTCACGTCGAGCCAGCACTCATCCAGGCCGAAGGACTCGACCTTGTCCGAGTAATGAGAATAAATCTCCCGCATATAGCGGGAGAATCGCAGATACTGGTCATAATTCGGCGGGACGATCACAAGGCCGGGGCAGGCCTGCCGGGCTTCCCAGAGGGCGGACCCGGTCTTCACCCCCCGCCGCTTTGCTATATAGTTGGCTGTCAGTATAATGCCGTGCCGTTTCTCGGCATCCCCGCCCACCGCGAGGGGCTGTCCGTCGTATTCCGGCCGGTGCAGCATCTCGACGGCGGCATAGAAGCAGTTCGCATCGGCATGGAGAATCACGCGGTCCATAAGTGCCTCCTTTATTTCATCTCAGGCCAAACACAAAAGAAGATATTCTTACCATAATAGTGAAGAATATCTTCTTATTTTGTATTATATGCAGTTTTTCTTCATCCGTCAAGCCATTTTACGGAAGAATGCTAAGATAAGTTTCGTGTCATTCTTTTGATCTCGCCACCCTCAAAATAGCTGCCAGAAGTCCGCAGCCCACGCCGGCTACCGGCCAGATGATCCAGGTCATATCCCAGCGCTTTGTGAGAAAGCTGACTGCCAGGTAAATGACCGTCCAGGCCGACCAGTAAACCCCCATGATGGCCTCGTTGCGGCGGCTCTCCTCCTTTCTCACGCGGGAGAACTCTCCCTCCTCGAGCAGGGCTTTCATGGCGTCCATAATAATGTTGGTCCGGACGATCAGCATGACGCCGATCGCGACCAGAACGAGCAGCACACAGACCGCCGTCACCAGAGCGTAATCGTCCTCTGTTATTATAAGTGTACCAAAAATCGGAATGCAGGACATTACACAGAGCAGAATGCCGATTATCATGTCACGAATATGAGCGCTGTTGAATTTTTCAATGCGCTCCGTGACCATTCCGCTCACGCCGTAAGCCGTCTCGATCGGCTCTGTCTGTACATATTCGTAAGGCTTCATCTTCATCCCGTAATAGACGAACACGCCCACGGCGCATCCGATCATCATCATGAGAATGACGACGCCGATACCTGCCGCCTGATTCTCTGTAAGGGCAATGAGTCCGGCTTCCTGGGCAGCCGAAAGCTGCATAAGGACGATCGGCGAGAGGATGCAGAGCATGACGCCTATTGCGATCCGCCCGGCGGATTTGTTCTTCATGAGCAGGTATTCATTTGCCTCTTCAATAGAAATCTGCCGAAGGACCGGCATATCCTGCGCGGCATAGCCGGTTGCCGCGACTGCTGTCTCCTCTGTCATCGGTATGGCCGGAAGCTGTTCTTCCAGATCCATATCGTCCCTTAAAAGTGTATCTGTACTGACGCCGAAAA
>CAMYVI010000155.1 GCA_947302185.1 uncultured Lachnospiraceae bacterium | reverse complement strand
AAGAACGCCTCGGCGTTCTTGACGCGACATGCGCGGCGCGTAAGCGCCTTCCACTACGCATGTCTGCGATTCGCCGGGCCTAAGCATGCGTAAAGAACCGTCCCTGTCAGCGGAATCTCTCCCATTTCTGGCCGGATGCCCCGACGATCTTGCTCTCTCCGTTTATCATGTACACGATATCGTCCGCCGTGATCCACCCGGGCTCGTTCTTCTTGCCGTTGGAAATATATACGTCGCCTGCATCCATCGTAAAGTCGGCGAGGCGTCCGCCGCGGAACATATAACTCCTGCCGTTCTGGTCGAGCGGCATGATACAGTAATGCCCGGGTATGTTATTCTCAAGCGTAGACATGTTAAATGTTATGGCAGAAAGTCCCGCCTGTCCGATGATCCGCTTATCATACCAGAAAGTCGAGACATAAACTGCTCCCATCTTGACCTCTCTGAGGATCTCGGAAAATGATCTCTGCGAACCGTACTTATTCCCACCTGTGAACAGAAAATGTGTGGGACCCGTCTGTATCAGATATGACGCCGAGAATTTCTGCAAATCTTCCGGCAGATTCGTTCCGTCGAATCCCGAGCCGTGATGCGGCAGCTTCAGGATATCTACATGTCCCACCTCATTGGCGACAGCAGTCTCGTCATATCCGGCGTCCGCCCCCCTGCCCGGTGCATTGGAAAGATCACCGGTCAAAAGTGCCGTATGGCCTCCCGCCGTTACCTTCACAGCAAGGGAAGTGTCGTTGGCGTTCTCCACTTTAGCCTTATGATACTCTCTGGAATAATTATAAATATCTATCTGCGCATTCCCGAAAGTAAAATGCGGACTCGCGGTATATCGGTTACTCTCTTTCTTCTTTTTCCACGGCTCCTCCGAATATCCTTCGTTAAAAGCCGATACTACCGGGACTCCGCATGCGTCAGCCTGTGACATCGCATTTTTCCAGGCATTGTCCGTCCACTCTTCGGGTCTTACCAGATCGTTTTTGGTAAAAGGCGCCAGATAGATCCGCTCCGGGCGGTACTTGTAAATCAGATAATCCATGAAGCCTATGTGATCTCCGTGGGCATGCGTTCCGATGATGAACTTGAGATTGTCAGGCGTCACGCCGAGTTCGTCCATGATGGCGAGCGTCTGATTACGCTCGGAATAGGCGCCGCAATCGACGAACCCGAATTCGCCTCCCGACTCGATCAAAATAACATCCCGTCCCTCATCGTCCGCAGTCACGCATAGAAAATGCAGCTTTACATCATCAGTGCCCCGAATTGTCTGCACACCCTGACTGGCTGCCTGTGCCCCGGAATACTCCGCATCCGGGTCATCTGTCTCAATTCCGTCTGAAGTGCTGCCGTCTGTTATATCTTCATCCTGAAGCAGCCCGGAAACGCTCATATCTTCCGAATTATCTGAAGAAACCGGGTCGGTACCCGCGCACCCTGCCAGCAGGATGATGATAAGAACTGCACTGAAAAGCCTGTATATTGATTTATCTATCCTCACGTTATGATTCTCCTCATTCAGGATACTATTTGAATGTAATGAAATACACTATAAACCCATATAATCATACCACTCATTCGTGAAAAACTCCCGAAATATCAACAAACCCGTCGAAAATAATTCTTTCTTAGTGTAAAATACTTGATTTGGAAGATAAGAACGATCTTATACGCAGGAGCCTCATAAATGGAAACCGAAAAGATGCACACCCTCTCATCGCGGAAAAAAGCCTCTCTCACGGTAAAAATGCTTATCGCACTCTCCCTGGCATTTGCACTGGCAGCAGGCGGAATACCGACATCTGTATTTGCGGAAATTGCCAGCGAGGATGCTCTCTACGACAGCACCTGGAACTATCTGTTCGAGGACAGCATTGTGAACGGCGGCGTAATTCAGTCTATTTGCGCAACTCCGGATTATCTGATTACAATAGAGAACACCTCTCAGGATCCGTCGCAGCCGGATACAGTGTCAGCCTACTACAAAAATCCCGTTGATGCGAACGGGAACCCCGTACAGCAGTATTCTCTGGCCATGCGGAACAGTGACTCCGACTGGGAGCACGGCAACGGGATGACCTATAATTCCAAAACAAATGAAATCTACGTCGCTCTCTATTCCAACGACTCGGGCGATAACGAGGGTACGATCTATGTCATGGATCCCGACACCCTGACTTTCAAGAGAAAAATCAAAATTGCCGAAGGGTATAATATATTGGGCATCGACTATGATTCCGAAAACGATCAGTATTATATCCTGACTAATGCCCTTGCAGACTATTCTCTTCAGAGAAGGGATGCGGATTTCAATCTGATTGAAGATTTCGGTCCGATCGATCCCGCTCCGGGAACAAATTTTCAGGACATATGTGTAAGCGGAGACTATATATTCCTCTCTCCGCTGACATACGGCATGGGTATCGGGGACTTCATGAACATATACTCGATTTCCCGACGTGAAACGATTCTGTCTGTTAATATGGATATGGGTATCTCCGGCTCCTCTGTTGAGGCGGAGGGCGTATGTATGGCACACAAGGGGGTATTTGTATGCCCGGTCACCGTCGTGCAGGATGATGGCTCCCATCGTGTTTACTTCTATGAGACCACGCTTCCCTGGTTCTATACAATCGAAACAAGTGCCCGCGGTATGACCTATGACGGTGAATATACTGTTTACACTGTCGATGACGGAGGCGACGAAATAAGTCTTCTCGATATGAACGGAAATACACCCCACGACGGGGACGGTTCTTTCTACGTAACGCGGAGTGAAGACGGTTCTTTTCAGGTGAAATCCACAGATGGGACAGGCACCCTGAAAGCTCCCGCAATCGGAGGAAGCATCAGCGCCGGCAGCCGTCAGGCCTTAAGCGGTACCAGTTACACAGTCACTTTCAAGCCGGATGACGGCTACAAAGTGGCAGCCGCCTATCTCGATGTCACACCGCTCGATATCAAAGAAGGAGAAACCTCCTACACGATTGATAATATAGACGGAAATCACCGGATCACTGTCGATTTCATTCCGACAGAGAAACCTGCTCCGTCACCTGCGGTTTCAGTTTCAGGCGCTACTCAGAACGGACAGCCAAACGGTCAGTCCCACTCAGACGGCACCGCTGCGGGAAGCGGTTCTTCCGACAATTCCGGGTCCGGAACTTCATCAGATGACTCTGCAAATACAGATACTCTTCACGGGACGAATATTTCCTCCGGAGAGCAGGCTCTGGGTCCTCAGTCTGAAAATGAGCGGCGGACACAAACGAGAAACAGGGCTTTCGTATTTACTATAGTGATACTGATCCTTCTGGTCCTTCTTCTCGCCCTGCTGTTCGTGTACAGTATACATGTTCGCAGAGTGCGGGAGAGGATTCTTCAGCAGCATAAGGAAGAGCGGCGTCAGAGACGACTTGCGGAGGAAGCTGCCGAAAGAAAGAGACGTAGGCGAAAGAAGAAAAAATCCGCTTCTGGATTAGCTCAGAATGATGCTACGCTGAGCAGTACTAAACGCAGAAAGAAGCGGAAAAAATCACAGACTGTTTGACGTGTTATGTATGTCTGAAATCTAAAATCCTTTACCTGATAAACAAGCAAGAGAAGACTTCGCCAAATGGCAGGGGTCTTCTCTTGCACTTTTCTCTTTCACAGCCGAATTGACAGCAATGAACCGCCGCTTCTGTATTGCGGCCAAATCTTTACCATGACTGTCTGAGCTCTTCAAAATCTATTTTCTTTACTACTTTCCTATATATCTGAATCACTACGAAAAACATTATGCAGCTTCGACAGTATATACCACGATGCTGAGAATACCATCTTTTCCGCTGTTCACGTATGAACCGGTAGATGCTTCTTCCAACTTAAATACACTATACTGCCAGCCGGGCAGAAAATCGAATAATGCATGTACAAGTGCACATCCCCATATATTTCTGGTTTTCCAATACATGAACAGCATACCGAGACCGAACTCGGCGCAGGTCAGGATCTTCAGAACAGCCTGTGCCATAAGGAGCGGCTCCGATACATCCGCACTTATCACATGTACCCAAGCGAAAATCAGAGAACTTACCGCTGCACATATGATCCAGACGTATTTGAAATTTCTGAACTGATACGTGATACCGTCATTAATGACCGCACGGAACAGTACCTCTTCAAAAAGGCCTACCGCAAGCATCTCAAATGCACTGAACAGGAGCCGGATCGGCCAGTCACCTCTGATTTCGGCATCCATGAAAAAGCCTAAAAATCCGGTCAAACCGATAACTCCGGAAAAAATCAGAAAACCTGACAAAACTTTAATCACATAGACGGTCGATTCACCGCAGTGATCAAGTGTTTTCTCTCCTGAAATCAGATAAAGAAAGAAACCCATTGCCATAGCAAGAATGACACGGAGGACTCCTTCTCCGAGCGTATCAGATGCATCAAGAAGCTTGATACCTGCCATAGCCAGTATCACTGCAAGTATAGTGCACAAAAGCGGCTGTCTCTTCAGAATGTCTATCAGTCTTTTCATGGCTTACTCCCGGCGTGTTGTAATTTACAGGCTTCCCTTAGTCGACCATACCGCGTCCCCGAGCCTCGGATCGCAGGAAGTGGCTTCATCCAGAGCTTTCCCAAAAGCCTTAAAGCAGGCTTCCGCAATATGATGGTTATTAAGCCCGTCAAGCAGCTTGATGTGCAGATTCATGGCAGCTGAATAGGACACTGCATAGAAAAATTCTCTCACCATTTCAGTGTCCATTGTTCCGAGTCTCGGAACAGTAAATTCTACATTGTAATTAAGATACGGTCTCCCGGAAAGATCAAGTGCGCACATGACAAGCGTCTCATCCATGGGAAGAATGAAGCTGCCGAATCTTCGGATGGCTTTCTTATCCCCCACCGCCTTCCTGATCGCCTCGCCGAGGACAATACCGCAGTCCTCAATAGTGTGGTGTGAATCCACTTCCAGATCGCCGTCGCACATAAGCTCCAAATCAAATAGCCCGTGTCTGGCAAATCCGTTCAGCATATGATCAAAGAAAGGAATTCCGGAATCAATGCTGCATTCACCCGTCCCGTCAAGATTAATATTGACGGAAATGTCTGTCTCTTTCGTAGTCCTCTTTACTGATGCTATTCTGCTCAAAGGGTTCACCTTCCTTATCTTTTGAAAATTATACATGCATTATAGCAGACCAAAAGATTTGTTGCCACAGCGGAATGAATAATGCGGTTCCCTGCTATTTTATAAGGCAGGACCAAAGTCCGGGGCATGTGTCTGCAGAACCTCATTCTTCATATCTATCTGCGTATAAAATTTCAATTTTTTTATAACCGTCTGCCGGTAAAATTCCACTTTGTTATAACCGTCTGCCTGTGATATCCCTCTTTTTAAAATCGTCTGCCTGTGAAATTACTTAATTTCAAATATATTGCTGACTATTTTTGTCGACGTCGGCGTCATGATAATCTATATGCTGAATGCAATCAGGTGCCTGGCAGTCAAAAATCTGTAAGAATGTTATCAATCTGAGAGCTGTCTTATCATAGATTTAAATATGAAAATGTGTTTACCGAAAGATGTGTTTACCGAAGCAGGAGTAAAAGTTTTTCTGCTTCGATAAATGAGAGGCACAGGCCAAAGCGTGAATGAACAGTATACGTAAATATAGTCGGTCTAAGGATTTGCAGAAGCAAGATTGGCACCGAAAAGCGTTAAGGTGAAGATATCGGTGCCGATCGAATGCACGACAGAGGCAAGATTGGCACCGAAAAGCGTCAGGATGAGGAAATCGGTGCCGATCGAATGAATGTCGAAGGCAAAATTGGCACCGATATGAGACAAAGTGATGATATCGGTGCCGATCGAATGCATGCCGGAGGTAAAAGCGGCACCGATATGAGACAAAGTGATGATATCGGTGCCGGTCGCATGCACGACAGAGGCAAGATTGGCACCGAAAAGCGTCAGGATGAGGATATCGGTGCCGATCGAATGCATGCCGGAGGTAAAAGCGGCACCGATATGAGACAAAGTGATGATATCGGTGCCGGTCGCATGCACGACAGAGGCAAGATTGGCACCGAAAAGCGTCAGGATGAGGATATCGGTGCCGATCGAATGCATGCCGGAGGTAAAAGCGGCACCGATATGAGAC
>CAMYVI010000154.1 GCA_947302185.1 uncultured Lachnospiraceae bacterium | reverse complement strand
CGCGCGTATCTCACGACTGAAGTCACGAGTATTGCGCGATGAAGAATAAAAAATAAAAAGTTTGTGTTGACAGACGCGATGGAATAGTGTATTATTCTTTTTGTCGTCAAACGACACAATGCGCGAGTGGCTCAGCGGTGGAGCACCACCTTGCCAAGGTGGGGGTCGCGGGTTCGATCCCCGTCTCGCGCTCTTTTTTTATGTCCTTTTTTATTCTTATATTTTTTTCAAATACTCCGGGAGGGAAATATGCCGTCCTATATGGATATTTCTGATACAAACGATCCCCGTCTCGATATTTTTGCAAGGCTGAACGAGACTCAGCTGCGCCACTATTACGAACCCTGCGGAGGGCTGTTCATCGCGGAAAGTCCGAAGGTGGCTGAAAGGGCTATGAATGCAGGCTGCGAACCGGTTTCTGCTCTCGTCTGTAAATCGCAGATCGAGGGTGAAGCCGCCGGTGTGCTTGAAAGGCTTGGCGACCTGCCTGTATTTGTCGGCGTATCGGACGAGGTCAGAAAGCTTACCGATATCCCCATGACCCGCGGAATGCTTGTGTGCTTCAAAAGACCGGCGCTGTCTACGGTGGAGGAGCTTTGCAGGGGCAGACGCCGCATAGCGGTTCTTGAAAATGTGACGAATCCGACAAATGTAGGCGCCATCTTTCGATCGGCTGCCGCCCTTGGGATGGAAGCGGTCATTCTGAACAGAGCCTGCAGCGATCCTCTGTATCGCAGGGCAAGCCGTGTCAGTATGGGTACTGTATTCCAGATACCGTGGACGTATATTGAGAATACCGAAGCCTCACATCATAAAAAGACCCGCCTTGAAAAGTGGATAGAAGAACGCGATGAAAAAAGGTCAGGGTTTAGCCGGGAACCGGCATCCGGAGCAGAAACGAAGGGCACGTCGTATGTGCATCTGCTGCAGGACCTTGGCTTTAGGACCGCAGCAATGGCGCTTACGGACAGGTCAGTCGGAATTGATGATCCGCGTGTCTGTTCCGAAGAGAGACTTGCGATTCTTCTGGGCGCCGAGGGAGACGGTCTTATGCAGGATACGATCAATGCATGCGACTACACCGTGAAGATCCCGATGTCGCACGGCGTCGATTCTCTGAATGTAGCCGCCGCAAGTGCGGTAGCTTTCTGGCAGCTTGGGAGATATAAAAAATAATTGATTATTCCGGTCTTTTCAGTGAGACCGTATTCGGAGGCATCCTGTTAAGACACAGCTGCAATAAAGAAAATTTCCGGCATTCGGTGACTGTAAAGCTTCAAAAAAGAAAATGCTTTACAATTCTCAGGTCTTGTTATAAAATTTCTTTTAAACAGCCGTTTGACGGCTCATATAAATCGTTGATGAGAAGAGTAGGAAGTGAACGATCCCAGAGAGGAACACCCCGTTCGGGTGCTGTAAGTGTTCCGGTCACGAAACTTTGGATCTGCGGGGAACGGTAAAGCATATAAGATCCGTTCAGAGAGCAGTTCCTTACCGAAGACCAACTCGGAGAGGCCCCAATCCGGCCCGGTGATTCCGTTATAATCGTAAATGAAGCGGCAGTTCGAACATAGTATCCATATATGTCCGCGACTGCAAACAGGGTGGAACCGCGTATATTACGTCCCTCGTTTTCCGTAGCAGGAAGGCGGGGGCTTTCTTGTTGCTGCGGAGATATTTTGCTGTCCTGTGACAGCCCGGGAATAAAAAGGAGGAAATGAAATGACACAGGAAATTCTCGAAGTTTACAGACACTCCCTTGCTCACATTCTGGCAAAGGCAGTAATCGAAATCTTTGGCAGGGATAATGTCCAGTATGCAATCGGACCGCAGATCGCGGACGGTATGTACTACGACTTTATTCTTCCGCGTTCGGTCACAGAAGACGATTACAAAATGATTGAAGATAAGATGCATGAGATCATCAAGCGCCGCGAAGACTGGACAAGAAAAGAAATCAGCCGCTCTGAAGCACTGGAGCTTTTCAAAGACCAGAAATTTAAGACAGAACTGATTGAGGATCTCCCCGAAGATGAGGCCCTGACGATTTACTATACGGGTGAGGATTTTGTTGATCTGTGCCGCGGACCTCATGTCTCGAATTCTCAGGAACTGATGCCGGCAGCATTCAAGGTCAAATCCGCTTCCGGTGCATATTGGAGAGGCGATTCCAACCGCGATTCTCTGCAGAGAATCTATGTCTACGCGTTCCCGGATAAAGCTCAGCTGAAAGCACATCTCAATCTCGTGAAAGAAGCTATGGAACGAGATCACAAGAAACTCGGACCGCAGCTGGACCTCTTCATGTTCAATGAGACGGCGCCGGGTATGCCGTACTGGCTGCCGGACGGCTGGAAAGTATACCAGGCCCTGATCGCTTTCTGGAGAGGCGTTCATGCCCGCCACGGATATTATGAAATTTCCGCGCCGGTAATTAACAACAGAAAGCTCTGGCTGATTTCCGGTCATTGGGCTCATTACCAGAATAACATGTTCGTCATTCCGGCAAAGAAGGGTGAAAATGACTATACAATCGAAGAGAGTGCGGTAGATGTCTATGCGGCAAAGCCGATGAACTGCCCGAATGCCATGTTGACATATAAGAGAAAAGTGCATTCCTATAAGGAATTGCCGATCCGCTACAACGAGCTTGACGTTGTGCACCGCAAGGAAAAGAGCGGACAGCTTAACGGCCTTTTCCGCGTTCAGGCTTTCAGACAGGATGACTGCCATACATTTGTCATGGAATCCCAGATCGAGTCCGAGATTGCAGACATCATGAATATCGCAGATCAGATATATAACACATTCGGCATTACATACCGCTGCGAACTGTCCACCCGCCCGGATGACTTTATGGGAGATATAGAGGTATGGAACCGCGCAGAGGCTGCCCTCAAGAGAATACTTGACAACAAGTACGGCGAAGGCAACTACGAGATCAACGAGGGAGACGGTGCTTTCTACGGACCGAAGATCGACTTCCAGATCAAAGACGCTCTCGGACGTGAATGGCAGTGCGGAACTGTTCAGCTCGACTTCCAGCTGCCGCACAACTTCGGTCTTACATACCGCGATAAAGACGGACTTCAGAAAGAGCCGGTGGTTCTTCACCGCGCTATCTTCGGATCGCTTGAGCGCTTTATGGGCATTCTGATAGAAAACTATAAGGGCGCTTTCCCGTTCTGGCTCGCACCGGCTCAGGTAGGTATCGTTCCGATCCGCGAGGAGCATAATGAGTACGCAAAGCAGATCGAAGACAGTCTTATGGATCTGGGTATCCGTGTCGAAGCTGATTATGAAGAAAAGAACATGAATGAAAAAATCAAGGAGTTCCGTGTGAAGAAGACTCCGTATATCATCGTAGTGGGTGATAAGGAAGCCGAGGAGAAGACGGTTTCCGTCAATGTGCGCGGTCAGAAGAAGCAGCTCCACGGAGTTGCCCTTGACAGATTCTTAGAGATGTGCAGGACAATGAATGAGGAACATTCTCAGGAGTTGATTGCCGAATAAATTACATGGAGGGTGACCCGTGGAAGCAAAGACACATATTGAGAAGAGATGGGTATTTCTCCTGCTCAGCCTTTTCTGGGTAATTGTTCTCTTTGAAAATCATGTACTTGACGCATCGAGCGGAATCATCAAACTCTCAGACGGACTTCAGACCGGGGCGAAAGCTCCCGGTCTATTCACCTTTCTGCTGATCGTGTGGTTCGTGGTCATAATAGTCAGTTTTGCGGCCGTATCCTTTATGTCCGGCTGCGGAACCAAAGATTTTCTGGTAATAGGGCTGCTGATGGGGCTCGTCACTATAGTGCTGATTCCTTTTGCAATGCCTATCGATGAGGTGACTCATTTTTTCCGGGCCTGGTCTGTCAGCTCCGGTCATCTTAATCAGGTGAAGACTGCAAGCGGACTTGTAGGAGATTATGTGCCGGAGAAACTGTATTATGTCATGAATAAGCCGGCTGAAAGTATGAACCTCAGAGCCCTTTATCTCAACATGCGGGAGTGGGGCGAAAGAATCGGAGTCGAAAGCAAAGCATTCTATGAGAATGGCTATGCCGGTTACTATCTGCCGATCGGATATTTTCCCGCAGCGATAGGAATACTGGTTGCGAGAATCATAAATCTTCCTCTGTTTGCGATAATCTATGTCGGAAGATTTGCCAACTTTCTGGTTTATTTCGTCGTAAGCTTTATAGCTTTCCGGAAAGCTCCGTTTTATAAAAATGTTTTTTTTCTCGCCGCACTTAATCCCGGCGCAATCTATCTGGCCTGCACATACTCGACAGACGGGATCCTGATCGCATGTGTTCTGCTCTTCGTGTCGATTTGCTTTAAGTATTATTTTGCGGAAGATGTCTCCTATGCTATGGGAAAGCTCGGAAGGTCCGGGAAAGCGATCCGGAAACGTACCGTTATCGGGGGAGCCGACATTGTGCTCCTTATGCTGACTACTGCTTTTATCGCATCCATGAAGACATTCACCTATACGCCGATCCTTCTGCTCTTTTTCCTGATTCCGAACAGCAGTATGAGTCTTGCGAAAAGAATCGGTACACTGATCGGCTGCATATCAATTCTTATAGTCCTCGGAGTGTTCCAGGCGCACCTTCTGTCCGTGTACACTTATAACGACACGAGGCTTGCATCAGGTACGGATACGGCGGGGCAGGTTTCTTATGTTTTGAGGCACCCTGTCATCACATTAAGGCTGCTTTTAAACTATCTTGACCAGCATGTTTATTATTTAACAGGCAGTGTCAAGACTCTTCAGAAAGGGGCCGGTGTGGAAGGACTGGCGAGAATCTGCGCGATCCTGCCGGTATTTACGGTCTTTCTGACAGACAAGCGTCCCATCGGGGATCGGAAATACACTAAACTTGTGATATCTACCGGAGTGATTTATGCAGCGGAAGTCCTGATTCTCATTCTGTCACTTTATGTGATCTCGACAGATGTCGGCGGCACGGAGATAATCGGTTTTCAGAGCAGATATATGCTGCCTCTTTTGGTACTTTTATATACGTTGCTGATACATCTGCCTGTCAGAGGCAAAATGAAGGATTATGACGGATTCGTCGGATATATTACCGTTTTCGGAATACTCACGATGCTGGTCACCAATCTCGCTTCTCTCATGTGAGACTGAATCGGGCAGAAACTAAGTTCAAGATCATTCCGGTTTTCCCGCCGCGACGTGCGCGGCGCGAAATCATCCGCTATTGCGCTAAGAAAAAATAATCGCAGCTGAATATGTCTGAAACATAAAGTGGCAGATCATATTCAGCTGCGTTTATGCTTTATCCGGACGTCCGTCATGCCGTCTTTCGGGAAAATTTGCTGTATCTGAGTAAATATATCGGGGCAAGCGTCATGAACGGGTACATATATCGGACGAGCACGCAGGGACCGAGCAGGACTGTTGCAAAAAGCAGAGCTGCCGGAATCAGGGGAAAGATATCTTTCCCGCTGAGGAGCGCGATGAAAGCCATAAGGAAAGCGACAAGTATCCACACATAGGCTGCCGGTGCAAACAGGAGGCTGATAACGGGCACATCCTGATGGATACTGTAAGTTGCAATCTGATCAAGTATGCTCTTCAGGGCCGGCAGCCGGCTTTCGAAAGCCGTGAAGCCCATGCTGGCGTTCTCTTTGAACTCAGTCAGGAGATACTCGCTTTTGCCGTATATTTCAGCATGGGATCTGTCGAACGGATACCATGCGCCCAATGTGAGCGTTCCCCAGATATCGACATAGTCCGATGGATACTGAACTCCTAATCCGACCCATGTTTTTATGACATTTTTAATATCTATCTGCTCAGACGGGTAGAGTCCCCAGTAATGCTTGGCGGGATCTGCAAGACCGGGATTGTAGGCGTCACTCAAATTCTCCGGATAGAGGTCTCTCGGGAAAACACCGAAGAGCATACCGCCTGCGCCGTACTCGGGGACGAGTTCCGGATGTCTGAGCGCAGTTCCGACCATGCATTGGATCGGTACGGACAGGGCTTCCTTTTTATGAATCGCGGTGACATTGAACGCCTTTCTAAGACATGCGTCCGTGCCGAAAGCGATTGCTATTGAGAGCAGGCACAGGAGCAAAAAACGCAATCGGCGCTTTCTGCCGACAAAGATCGGTCCCGGAACCGCCCATCCTGCCAGAATATAGATGCC
>CAMYVI010000153.1 GCA_947302185.1 uncultured Lachnospiraceae bacterium | reverse complement strand
TATTCAAAAGCAGTATCTGTGTCAAGAGATAAAATCAACTTTTTTTGACACTTTTTCGACTTGTTATCCGGTTGTTTTTTGTTTATCTGTATTCTTAAGTGCCTGCCCTCGCAGCGCCGAGAAGAATCAGCTCGACGGAGAGTCGGTCGCCTATCTGCCCGGTCTTGACCGCCTCTTCCATGGCCACGCAGGCGCTGACGGCCTGCTTAAGATCGGAAGAGGAGAATTTACCGGCGATACCGGAAAGCTTTCGGACCGCGAACGGATGAATTCCGGATTTTTGAGCAATCAACGCGGAAGAGTTACCCTCGGCCATCAGTTCCTTTATAATAAGAAGCTGATTATACTGGCGCGCAATGAGATACAGAATCCTCATCGGCGGTTCCTTCAGAGCGAGAAGGTCCGAGTATAGGTCGAGCGCCCGGCGCTGATTGCCGCCGGTTACGGCCTCGATCATATCAAATATATGATTTTCGATTTGTGTGCCGATGATTGAATCTATGTCCTGCTTCTCAACGACCGTTTTTCCGTGACAGTAATTTGCGAGTTTGTCGATCTCGAGGGATATGTGATTCATATCCCGGCCGGTGCGTGACAGAAGATATTTCATATTATTGGCAGAAATGCGCAGATCTGATTTGCCGAGCAATCCTGCGGCCCATTTCATGAGTGTTTCCTCATTCTGTTCGCCGAACTCTGAGATGTAGCCGGCGTTTTTGATGGCTTTATAGAGGCGGCTCCGTTTGTCTGCCTCTGTCTCACAGAAGACGAGGACCGCATGGCCGGGTATGCTTTTCATGTAGTCGGGAAGCAGCTCGGCGCCGGTCTTCATCAGTCCGCTGTCTTTGATACGGACCAGACGGCGTTCGGCAAAAAAAGGAATAGTTTCCGCGAAATCGATGATTTCGCTTTCGCGCACGTTATCTCCCTCCAGGTCGAGACGGTTCATGGCGTCTGATTCCGGTACGATGGCATCACAAAGACGCTTCGTGTAATTCAGACGAAGATAGCTTTCCGGACCGTAGAGAAGGTATACGCGGGCAAATGTTTTATTTTCTATATCATTCTTTATTCGCTTCATGTGTTTACGCGTGTGATTTAGTCCTGAGCAACCGGGTATGTTCTTTTGCCCGTTCGGTATCATAGCGGCGTAAGGACAAAACCCGGAAAATGAATGTGCGCTCTCATCATACCACACATTCGGGGTTCCTGCCAGAAATCAGAAAGAGAATGCGGGAACGAACAGACCCTCTTTTCACCTGAAAAACAAATGTTCGACACTATTGCATTCGGTGTACTCTTTTGGTAGAATAATCAATACTGAAATGAAATAGTTACAAAAAGGAGACTACATGGATCAGAGCAAAATCCGAAATTTCTGTATAATCGCCCATATCGATCACGGCAAATCCACGCTTGCCGACCGCATCATTCAGATGACCGGCCTCCTCACCGAACGTGAGATGCAGAATCAGGTCCTCGACAATATGGATCTTGAGAGAGAGCGGGGAATCACGATCAAAGCTCAGACCGTCCGTACCGTCTATCGTGCGGATGACGGGGAAGAGTATATCTTCAATCTGATCGATACGCCGGGCCATGTTGACTTTAATTATGAAGTATCCCGGTCTCTCGCTGCCTGTGACGGAGCCGTTCTGGTCGTCGACGCTACGCAGGGAGTGGAAGCTCAGACTCTGGGAAATGTCTACCTTGCACTCGACCATGACCTGGAAATAGTTTCCGTAATCAATAAGATTGACCTTCCGAGCGCAATGCCGGATGAGGTCGCTCAGGAAATAGAGGACATAGTAGGCGTGGAGGCGATGGATGCTCCGCGCATCTCCGCCAAGACCGGACTGAACGTCCATGATGTCCTCGAGGAGATAGTGACGAAACTGCCTTCTCCGACAGGAGATGCAGAAAAACCGTTGAAAGCTCTTATTTTCGACTCTTTATATGACTCTTACCGCGGCGTCATTGTCTTTTGCAGGCTTTTTGACGGGACAATGAGGAAAGGGAGCCGGGTAAAGATGTGCGCTACCGGAGCCGAATTCGAAGTCGTGGAAGTCGGGTATTTCGGACCGGGAAGATTCATTCCGTGTGAGGAGCTGAGGGCCGGAGAAGTCGGTTATATGACTGCCAGCATAAAGGAGATCAGAGAGACGCGCGTCGGCGATACGATCACGGATGCGGCTGACCCGTGCGATGAAGCGCTGCCGGGATATAAAGAGCCTCAGCCGATGGTCTACTGCGGTATCTATCCTGCAGATTCAGCCAAGTATCCGGATTTGCGCGACGCTCTTGAGAAACTCCAGCTGAACGACGCAGCTCTGCAGTATGAGCCGGAGACCAGCCAGGCTCTCGGTTTCGGGTTCCGCTGCGGATTCCTCGGTCTTCTCCATCTGGATGTCGTCATTCAGAGACTTGAGCGCGAATATGATATGGATCTCGTCACTACGGCGCCGTCCGTTATCTATAAAGTGCATAAGACCGACGGTACGTTGATAGAGCTCACCAATCCGTCCAATCTTCCGGCTCCGTCGGAAATAGAATATATGGAAGAGCCGATGGTCCGCGCGGAAATCATGGTCACGACCGAGTATATCGGTTCGATTATGACTCTCTGTCAGGAGAGACGCGGCGTCTATGAGGGAACGGAGTATATCGAGACGACCCGTGCTGTCCTGAAATATAAGCTTCCTTTAAATGAGATCATCTATGACTTTTTTGATGCACTGAAGAGCAGGTCGAGAGGATACGCTTCATTTGATTATGAACCGATCGGCTATGAGCAGAGTGAGCTCGTGAAGATGGATATTCTGGTCAATCACGAGGCGGTGGATGCACTGTCTTTCATTGTCTACGCGCCGTCGGCTTACGATCGCGGTTCCAAGATGTGCGAGAAGCTCAAGAAGGAGATTCCGAGACAGCTGTTCGATATACCGATTCAGGCAGCGATCGGCTCCAAGATCATAGCCAGAGAAACTGTCCGTCAGCTGCGCAAGGATGTCCTTGCCAAGTGCTACGGCGGTGATATTTCGCGAAAGAGAAAGTTGCTGGAAAAACAGAAGGAAGGCAAGAAAAAGATGCGTCAGATCGGAAATGTGGAGATTCCGAAGGATGCGTTCCTCAACGTGCTCAAGCTTGACGAGGAGTAAAACAATATTCTATGAGAGAAATGAAATTTATATCGATCCGCGGGGCAAATGTCAACAACCTGAAAGATCTCAGCGTTGAGATCCCGCGGGATCGGATGGTAGTTCTCACCGGTCTTTCGGGCTCCGGTAAGAGCTCGCTTGCATTTGATACGATTTATGCGGAGGGACAGAGGCGCTATATGGAGTCTCTGTCTTCTTACGCCAGACAGTTCCTCGGCCAGATGGAAAAACCCGATGTCGAGAGCATTGAGGGACTTCCGCCCGCGATCTCAATTGATCAGAAGTCGACTAACAGGAATCCGAGATCCACGGTCGGAACGGTCACGGAAGTATATGATTATCTGCGCCTTCTGTATGCGAGGATCGGTATTCCGCACTGCCCGAACTGCGGCAGGGTGATCGAGAGACAGAGTGTCGATCAGATGGTCGACCGCGTCATGGCTCTTCCCGAGAGGTCAAGGATCCAGCTTCTCGCGCCGGTTGTCAGAGGCAGAAAAGGCCGTCACGAAAAAATATTCGAGCAGGCCAAGAAGAGCGGATATGTCCGCGTTATGGTCGACGGGAATATGTATGAACTCTCCGAGGAGATAAAGCTCGATAAGAACATTAAGCATAATATCGAAATCGTGGTCGACAGACTTGTGGTAAAACCCGGTATTGAGAAGCGCCTCGCGGATTCTATCGAGACGGTACTCAGCCTGACGGAGGGGCTGGTCATGGTCGATACCATGGATGGGAACGCTATGACTCTGAGCTCAAGCTTTGCATGTCCCGATTGCGGAATCTCTGTCGATGAGATCGAGCCGAGAAGCTTCTCGTTCAACAATCCGTTCGGGGCCTGCCCTGTCTGCGCGGGTCTCGGTTACAAGATGGAGTTCGACCTGAATCTTATCATTCCGGACAGAACACTCTCCATAAATCAGGGAGCAATCGTTGTCCCCGGCTGGCAGAGTGCTATGGATGAGGGCTCGTTTACGCATTCTATTCTGGCAGCATTGTGCGAGGAATACGGATTTGACCTCGATACGCCTTATAACAAGTATTCTCCCAAGATACGAAAAGTATTGGAGTACGGGACGGATGGAAAAGAGGTCAAGGTGCACTATCAGGGTCAGAGAGGCGTCGGCGTTTACGATGTCGCGTTCGAGGGGCTTCTTGCAAATGTAGCCCGCCGCTACCGTGAGACCTACTCCGAATCTTCAAAGGCGGAGTATGAGAAATACATGCAGATCTCGCCCTGCACGGCGTGCGGAGGGCAGAGACTGAAGCCGTCCGCTCTTGCGGTCACGGTGGGAACGAAGAATATCACCGAGGTCACAAATCTTTCCGTCACGAAACTTCTGAAATACTTTGAAGACCTCAGCCTGAGCGGCACGCAGACGGCAATAGGCGGACAGATACTGAAGGAAATTATTTCCCGGGTGACGTTCCTGCGCGATGTCGGTCTCGATTATCTGACACTCAGCCGCGCGACCGGTACGCTTTCCGGCGGAGAGGCACAGAGGATCCGGCTTGCGACTCAGATCGGATCCGGTCTGGTCGGCGTCGCCTACATATTGGACGAGCCGAGCATCGGTCTGCATCAGAAAGACAATGACAAATTGCTGGCGACTCTCAAATCTCTCCGGGATATGGGAAATTCGCTCATTGTAGTAGAACACGATGAGGATACGATGCTCGCGGCGGATTACATTGTTGATATCGGTCCGGGAGCCGGCGAGCACGGCGGAAAGCTGGTGGCTGCGGGTACTGCACAGGACATTATGAACTGTCCTGAGTCCGTGACAGGACAGTATCTGAGCGGTAAGAAATTTATTCCGGTTCCTAAAGTGCGCAGGGAACCGAAGGACTGGCTTAAAGTGTGCGGAGCCGACGTCAATAATCTAAAGAATATTGATGTGAATTTTCCTCTTGGGGTCTTCACCTGCGTCACAGGTGTTTCGGGCTCCGGCAAGAGCTCTCTGGTGAATGAGATTCTGTTCAAACGGCTCTCCAGAGACCTGAACAGGTCTCACGAAGTGCCGGGCAGCCATAAAGAGATTTACGGTATAGATAAGCTGGACAAAGTCATTAATATCGACCAGTCGCCGATCGGGCGGACGCCCAGATCCAATCCCGCTACATACACCGGCGTATTTGATATGATCAGAGATCTTTTCGCCGGCACTGTCGATGCAAAGATGCGCGGGTATAAGAAGGGAAGATTTTCCTTTAACGTGAAGGGCGGACGGTGTGAGGCATGTCAGGGAGACGGAATACGAAAGATCGAGATGCACTTCCTTCCTGACGTCTATGTCCCATGCGAAGTATGCCACGGCAAGCGCTATAACAGGGAGACCCTGGATGTACATTACAAAGGAAAGAGCATATACGACGTCCTGAATATGACGGTGGAGGAGGCTCTTTCATTCTTTGAAAATGTACCGCGGATCCGTTCCAAGATCCGGACGCTCTATGACGTCGGACTCTCTTATATTAAACTCGGCCAGCCTTCCACGGAACTCTCGGGAGGCGAAGCGCAGAGAATCAAACTGGCTACGGAGCTGTCCAAACGGTCGACCGGAAAGACGATCTATATTCTGGACGAGCCGACGACAGGCCTTCATTTTGCGGACGTCCACAAGCTGGTCGATATCCTTCAGCGCTTCACGGAGGATGGTAACACTGTTGTGGTCATTGAGCACAATCTTGATGTGATAAAGACGGCGGATTACATTATCGATCTGGGTCCGGACGGAGGAGACCGCGGCGGCACGGTTGTGGTCAGCGGCACACCGGAGGAGGTCGCTGCGTGCGGCAAATCCTATACGGGAATCTATGTGCGGAAAGAGCTCGAAAAGGCGCAGAGGCGGGAGGCGGAAGGAGCATAAAGCGCATAAAGCTTCCTGAATAAAAAATAAATCTCATCATTGAACTGAGAATTCGGTTCGTGTATTATTATCTCAGCGGGTCATGTGACCCGCTGAGTTTGTCATTATTGACTGTGTAAAAAGCCATCTACACACATCGGGGACGTCGCAGCGTTC
>CAMYVI010000152.1 GCA_947302185.1 uncultured Lachnospiraceae bacterium | reverse complement strand
ATTGTCAAATCCGCCCTGGTGCAATGCTATAGTATCCATATAGCCTTCACACAGGATTATATATTTTCTTCTTGTGGACCTCGCTATATTCAGCCCGAAGAGGTGTTTTCTCTTATTAAATAATTCAGTATCCGGAGAATTGAGATACTTGGGTTTTGCGTCACCCATAACTCTTCCTCCGAATCCGATTACTTTACCTCTTACATCCTGAATAGGGAAAATGACCCGGTTCCAGAACTTATCCAGAACGCCGCGCTTTTCATCGAAAACAAAAAGCCCCGAATCCTTCAGCATCTCATCCGAAAAATCCTTACTTTTCAGATAATTGTAGAGTCCCCCGTCCCTGCCGGCATAACCGAGTCCGAACTTCCGGATAGTCTCGTCCGACAGACCGCGGTTTTTCAGATAACCGAGAGCGTGTCCTCCGTCCTCGCGGCGCAGTGCATAATAATAATAGGTCGCAGCTTTTTTATGAATATCATAAAGAACGTCTTTCCTTTCGGAAAGCTCTCTGGCTTCACCGGAATACTCTATCTTCGGCAGGGTAACTCCTGCCCTGTCCGCGAGGAACTGAAGCGCTTCGACGAAATTCATGTTATTGTATTCCATGATGAAGGTGATAACATTTCCGCCTGCGTGACAGCCGAAGCAATAATACATCTGCTTTGGCCTGTTTACCGTGAAAGAAGCCGTCTTCTCATTATGGAAAGGGCACAGCCCCACATAATTGCTTCCCGCTCGCCGAAGACGCACATTTCCGCCGATCACATCAACAATATCGTTCCGTGACCGCACCTCCTCGATAAGTTCATCAGAATACCGCATTTGCTGCGCCCTTCCTCTCTTTTCACAAAAAAGAACCTTTCCCGGAAAAATGCACAGAAAATATATCCCTGTTATAACTTCGCCCAGGAATTCGGTATGAACAGCTCCCTGAACTTGGTCATGGAATACTGATCTGTCATACCTGATATGTAGTCACATACAACTCGTTCCGGCGGCTCGCCGCGCTCATCGATGAGTCTCCTGTAGTCTTCCGGAAGATCGGCAGTATGTGTGACATAGTATCTGTAAAGCTCACTCAGCATTATCTGTGCTTTTTTCTCTTCACTCTTTGCTACCATATTGGTATAGAGGTTTTTAAAGAGGAAATCTCTGAGCTCCTGCATGGCCTCACCGATTTCTTCAGACATGCAGACTTCGTTCCGGTCAGTTGATGACCTCACTATATCATGCACAAATGTATTCAGTCTCTCACGCGTCGACATTCCCAGAAGTTTGCGAAGATGCAGCGGTATGTCCTCCTCGCACAGGACTCCTGCTCTCTCCGCGTCGTCCATATCATGATGTATATAAGAAATCTTATCACACAGTCTGACTGTCTGACCTTCCAGAGTGGACGGCATGTCATTCGTACCGTGTCTCAGGATACCGTCCCTCACTTCCCATGTAAGATTCAGTCCCCTGCCGTCTTTTTCCAGCAGGTCGACGATTCGAAGGCTTTGTTCGCTGTGCCGAAATCCCTGCGGACAGACCGCATTTAACGCTCTCTCCCCGGCGTGTCCGAACGGTGTATGGCCAAGATCATGGCCGAGAGCGATCGCTTCGGTGAGGTCTTCGTTGAGCCGCAGGCATCTGGCGACAGTTCCCGCTGTCTGAGACACTTCGAGGGTATGCATCATGCGGGTCCGGTAGTGGTCGCCCTGCGGCGCAAGGAATACCTGGGTCTTATCCTTTAATCTTCGAAAAGACTTGCAATGAACGATCCTGTCTCTGTCGCGCATATAGGCGGTCCGGATATCGCACTCCGGTTCCTCATGTCTCCTGCCCCTTGTCTGTCGTGACGGCCGGGCGTAAGGGCTGAGGTTCATCAGCTCCCGCATTTCCAGTTCTTCGCGTATGAGTCCTGCCATATACAATCTCCAAACGTACTGATGCGATTAAGTCTGTATAGATAATTTTACGCAAAAAGGAAGGATTTCCTTTTTTTATTTTAATTTAGCTCAAATTCCTCACTTTTAGTTACTTTTCAAAGTAAATTCCGGTGCTTCCGGAATTTAATCCGAAAAGCCATATTAAAAAGAACTGATAGAAAAAGGAAGGATGCCGCATTGAAGTTTCACTGCGACATTCCCTCCACAAATAAATGAATCTTTAATTTACGTCACTTGCCTAATACGATGAATAAATTTATACCACGCCCTGAGCCTTCATAGCCTCTGCGACCTTAAGGAATCCGGCGATATTGGCGCCTGCCACATAGTTGCCTTCCATATCATACTTCTTGGCAGCTTCATCAATATTGTGAGTGATATTGATCATGATCTGCTCGAGCTTTGCATCAACTTCTTCAAATGTCCAGGACAGTCTCTCAGAGTTCTGGCTCATCTCAAGAGCGGATGTCGCGACGCCGCCTGCATTTGCGGCTTTACCGGGCGCGAAGATCACACCGTTCTCCTGCAGATACTGTGTAGCATCGAGAGTAGTCGGCATGTTAGCGCCCTCGCATACAGCGATCGTACCGTTTGCAACGAGCGCCTTTGCACCTTCAATAGGAAGCTCGTTCTGTGTAGCGCACGGCAGATAAAGGTCTGTCTTGACTGCCCATACACCCTTGCCTTCATGATACTCAGCGCTCTTTCTTGCAGCTGCATACTCTGTCAGGCGGGCTCTCTTAACTTCCTTGACTTCCTTAAGAAGTGCAACATCGATTCCTTCCGGATCATAGATCCAGCCTGTAGAATCGGAGCATGTAACGACATTAACGCCCATCTGCTGAGCCTTCTCGATCGCATAAATCGCTACGTTGCCTGCGCCTGTCACGGCAGCAGTCTTGCCTGCGATATCGATTCCGTTGATCTTCAGAAGTTCTTTAGTCAGATAAAGGAGGCCGTAACCTGTAGCCTGCGTCCTTGCGAGAGAACCGCCGTATGTAAGTCCCTTGCCTGTCAGAACGCCTTCATAGAGTCCCGTGATTCTCTTATACTGGCCATAGAGGAAACCGATCTCACGTCCGCCGACGCCGATATCTCCTGCCGGCACGTCTGTGTCAGCGCCGATGTGTCTGTAGAGTTCAGTCATGAAGCTCTGGCAGAAGCGCATGATTTCATTGTCGGATTTACCCTTCGGATCGAAGTCGGAACCGCCCTTGCCGCCGCCGATCGGGAGACCCGTAAGGCTGTTCTTGAAGACCTGCTCAAAGCCAAGGAATTTGATAATGCCGAGATAGACGGACGGATGAAGTCTGAGACCTCCCTTGTACGGTCCGATCGCGCTGTTGAACTGTACACGATAGCCGCGGTTGACCTGCACCTTGCCGTTGTCGTCGATCCATGGAATGCGGAACATTATTATGCGTTCCGGCTCTGTCAGTCTCTCCAGGAATGCAAGATCTCTGTAATTCTGTTCGTCGGCTTCGATGACGACGCGAATTGACTCAAGAACTTCTTCGACTGCCTGAATAAATTCCGGTTCAGCGGCGTTCTTCTGCTTAACACTGGCGATTACCTCATCAACATATGACATTTTCATAAACCTCCTCTTTCTTAGTTACTTTAAATACTTATTAAACATTTTTTTAATAAAAAATGCTGACCGTGGCGGAAAGCAGACAAAAATATCAGTCTGCCTCTGCCCGCCCTTGGACAGCACACTGTTTAACATCGCTAATTCTATTACAACAAATTCTGTATGTCAAGAATATATTATGACGACATAATTTCATTGTAAATCCGCATCATCTCCGCATCGGGATTAGTCTTGCATGCTTCGCGATCGATCTCAATGAGCGGGATATTCGCTGCCTTCACCATCGTGATCATATCGGACTCATCTGCCCCCTCAACGTAGGTTATAACAATTGCGCGGGCATCATTTGCGACCATGATCCGTACCTGCCCGTTCTGAAGTTCCGCATCTTCACCCGCGTTTTCAAGGTCGACACGAAAGTTTCCCGTCTCACACAGGCGATCTTCAAGCTTCTGTGCAACAGGATATTCCGGCCAGTCTTCATTTGCACAAAGCGCTATACCTATAAGCTGCGAGTCCTCGGTCGGAGATCCGGACGAGCCGCAGCCCGCCAACAGGATCACCGCTGTAAATAATACAGGAATAAAAAATCTGAACCTCATATCACTCCTGTCTGTAATCCGAAAGAAAATCTTCTAGCTTGTCCATAGCCTCAGTCAGAACGCTCCTTCTCGGGAGATATACGATCCGGAAATGATCCGGCTCCGGCCAGTTAAAACCGGTTCCCTGCACAAGCAGAACCTTTTCCTTCTTGAGCAGATCATAAGCGAACTGCATATCATCATGAATATTGAACCGTTCCATATCAATTTTCGGGAAACAATAGAAAGCCGCTTTCGGTTTCACCACGGAAAGTCCCGGAATGGAATTTATCCGCTCGTATATAAGATCACGCTGTCTGGTAACGCGTCCCCCTTCATTGACATATCCTTTAACGGACTGATAGCCTCCGAGGGCAGTCTGAACGATCGACTGCGCGGGAACATTAGAGCAAAGCCGCATCGATGAGAGCATTTTGATTCCCTCAATATAATCTCTGGCAATTTCCTTATTACCGGAAAGTACCATCCATCCTATACGGAACCCGGCGATCATATGAGACTTCGACAGTCCGGAAAAGGTGACGCAGAACAGGTCAGGTGCGAGTGAAGCGATTGATGTATGTTCATAGCCGTCCATGAGCAGCCTGTCATAGATCTCATCCGAGAAAATAATGAGCTGATGCTCTCTCGCTATCTTAACAATTCCTTCCAGAATATCCTTCGGATAAACTGCACCGGTCGGATTGTTCGGATTGATCACAACAATAGCCTTCGTCCTGTCTGTCACCTTGGACTCCATGTCCTCCAGATCCGGATACCATTCGCTCTGCTCGTCACAGAGATAATGAACTGCCTTTCCTCCCGCCAGAGTTGCACAGGCGGTCCAGAGCGGATAGTCCGGAGCCGGAATCAGAATCTCGTCTCCGTCGTCAAGAAGAGCCGACATACAGAGATTGATCAGCTCTGATGCACCGTTGCCTGTATATATATCATCCATTGAAAGATTCGGGATGTCTCTTGTCTGTGCATACTGCATGATTGCCTTGCGCGCGGCCCAGATTCCCTTGGAATTTGAATACCCTTCGGATTCTCTGAGATTGGCAGCCATATCATAGATGACTTCTTCCGGGGCACGGAATCCGAAAGGAGCAGGATTTCCGATATTGAGCTTTAGAACTTCAATGCCCTTTGAGATCATACGGTCCGCTTCTTCAACGACGGGTCCTCTGACGTCATAGAGCACATTGTCAAGTTTTGATGATTTCTTGAACTCCTTCATGGTGAACCTCCTACGTTAATGCAATAACGTTCTAAGTATAGCACAAAGAAGACAAATCGGAAGGATTTTGTTATTAAAACTTGTAAATCGCTCACCGCGTTGCTAATATAAATAGCAGGTACACCTGAAATATGTTTTAGAATTGGAAGGTAAGTAAAATGTCAGATTCAGAATTTCGCATCCGTGCTAAAAGAGGACACCATTCCAGACTTCGATTCTGGTTCGACCCTATGAATCAGAAAATTCTTGACGGGGACGCGGATCTTATCTATCCCGATGAACTCTCCTGTGACAATATATGCACTCATGAGCTTTTTTTACCTTTTATAGAAAAGTTTTTCCCGGGTAAGTTCCTGTTCCGAAGTGAACTGAACCTGATGCCCATGAGCAATGTGAAAGAAATGGTAGAGGAAGTCCGGGCATGTATTGATCTGATCGACCAGGGAGACATGGAAAATCCACGCCTTAACATCGTAAGGGACGGCTTTGCCATCGACCTCCTTGTTCCCGAGGAAGAATATGATGAAAAATGGTTTGATGCTTCGCCGGAAGAGGTAAAGGACGCCATCTACGAGCGCAGGAACGTCATTACCGCTTTTTACACGAAAATATGTGATTACCTTGATGAGATGGTGAACAAATACGAACCTCAGGGATTTGAGTACATTGCTATTTCAGCACCGTCATAACCCGGTTATGTAAAGCCTGAAACGGGGTTAGTAATTTTTGAGTACATTGCTATTTCAGCTTCGTCATAACAGTTTATGTCTGAAAAGGCATGCTGAACGAACCGTTATAAGTCAATCGAGTAGGAGGAAATTTCCCTGATTGGGAAATTTCCGTCCTCTCACACCACC
>CAMYVI010000151.1 GCA_947302185.1 uncultured Lachnospiraceae bacterium | reverse complement strand
TGCGCATTCATCTCACGACTTAAGTCACGAGAATTCTGCGTCAGAGATTAAAAACAGCTACGGCAGTGAAACAGATGCAGTACCGGATGCGCTTATCGCAGAAGACGGTACATCCAAACCGGCCATGGGAGGAACAACCGGTTATACGGATGAAGAAGGCAGACATACGGGCTACTGTTGGCTTTCTTATTTCGACCACTCCTTGAGAATGATGGATATCTGTGAGTTTCAGGCCGTACCGAACGACGATCTGACAAGTGCATTGCAGTATGACTATGTCCCGGTAGCCGAAGATATAAGGGTAGCCAAGACCGAAAGCGAATCCTCCTTTGCAAATATTTATCCTGTTGATCATGACCTGAGCATTACGGCGATAGGTACCTGGGCATACGCGAAGGATGTTGAACCTCTCATGGGAGATTACGATGTGAAGCTTGAGCTGTATCGGTTGGAAGAGGGGGCAACGGAGCCGACGGACGGCGTTCGGATAGCCGATCAGGAGAGCCATTTCAGATGTGCGGGTTATCATCGAATAGAACTTGACAATCCTGTGTCTCTGAGAGAAGGGGAAAGGATCGGCATTATTGCAACCGTCTTGTATGATGACGGAAACGGAAATGCGTTTTACTGCAGCCCTGCGGCTACATTTGCACGGAAGTCGGTTCGAAAAATCAATTCCAAGTGCTATGATTATGCGCTGCCAAAGGTGAATCCGGGCGAAAGTTTCATACATATTCGTACGGCAGAAGAGGGAGAGTACAAATGGATCGACCTCTGCCATCATGAATGCGGTTACCGGATATTCGATCGCCATGTCTGATCCGTCTGCTGTTAAGGGAACGACGCTCTCCATGGCGGAAACAAAGAGCGACGGTCTCCAGCGCTTCTACATCGCGGAGGCAACGCCGGTGAAAGCAGCTTATGACGGTACAAAGTCCGTAAGGGCTTCGAAAGACAGGAAGTATTCGCTTAATATTGCATCTTCATCTAAGGAAGACGGGGCAAATGTCAATCTGTATTCCTACAGCAGCACAAATGCGAAAAAGTTCAAAATCATGTACAGCGGAAGCGGATATTATCGCCTTGTGAATGTAAACTCCGGTCTGGTTCTGACTGTCAATGGGAATACGAAGAAGGACGGAGCGAACGTCGTTCAGAACAAATGGGCAGCCGAGAGCGGCCAACGGTGGAAGATTAACGGAAACTCCGACGGAACGGTGACTCTCACGAATGCGCTCGGAACCAATCTTCATTTAAGCGGCAATAAGACTGCGAACGGGACGAATGTCATTGCAAAGAATGCATCAACATCAACTGCGCAGAAGTGGTATCTTCAGTAAATACTTTATTCTCCATCGCGCAATACCCGTAAGCCATAATGATTCGGGCTAAAGAAAATGATTTGCTCTCTTATGTATAAGCTCTTGACCGTAAGAGGGTGCAGCAGGAGGAAGAATTATGGACACAAAACTGTTCGTTCAGGCGATAACAAAATTTCTGATAGGTTTGCTGTCGGTTGGTTTGTTGGTTTTCCTTCCGGCGGGGACTTTTGCATACCGGCAGGGGTGGCTTTTGATCGGCATTCTCTTTATTCCGATGTTCATTGCCGGTCTGGTAATGATGAAAAAAAGTCCTGAACTTTTACGGAAGAGGCTTAACGTAAAAGAAGAGCAGGAAGAGCAGAAAATGGTTATTCTCCTGAGCGGGCTGATGTTTCTGGCAGCATTTATTCTTGCGGGATTGAATTTCCGCTTAAGCCTGATTGTGCTGCCCGCCTGGGTGTCGTATGCGGCTGCGGCAGTTTTCCTAGCGGCTTATGCGCTGTACGCTGAGGTGCTCAGGGAAAATGTCTATCTTTCACGGACTGTTGAGGTTCAGGAAAACCAGAAAGTAATAGATACGGGCCTGTATGGAATTGTGCGGCATCCGATGTATATGACCACGCTGCTGCTTTTTCTCAGCATGCCGCTGGTTTTGGGATCGGTACTCTCTTTTGCGATTATGCTGCTGTATATTCCGATTATCGCAAAGCGGATCCGAAATGAGGAACAGGTGCTGGAGAGCGGGCTGGATGGGTATAGCGAATACAAAAAGCGAGTCAGATACAAGGTGATACCGTTTGTGTGGTGAACCGCAGCGTATCAGGTGAGGTAACAGTCGGTGAAGTTCAAAGAATATGGCCCGAAGAAGGCTGAAGTCATAATGCTGCTCCACGGCGGAGGTTTGTCATGGTGGAATTATGCAGCTGAAGCAGAACAGCTCCGTCAGGAATACAGGGTCATCCTTCCGATTCTGGACGGGCATGCAGGAAGTGACAGCACTTTCACAACCATCGAGGACAATGCAGCTGAGATTATTTCATTTACGGATCGCGAACTGGGAGGCTCCGTTTTGCTGCTCGGAGGTCTGTCCCTCGGAGCGCAGATCGTTCTCGAGATGCTGTCTGAACGAAAGGATATTTGCCGCCATGCTGTTGTGGAAAGTGCGTCAGTAATACCGTCCGGACTTACCAATGCATTGATCGGTCCGACCTTTGGAAGCAGTTACGGTCTGATTAAAAACAGGAATTTTGCGGAGCTCCAATTCCGGTCGCTGCATATGAGATCGGATCTGTTTGAGGCGTATTATCGCGACACATGCCGGATCACCAGGTCGGATATGATTGCTTTTCTGAAGGCGAATACCGCTTATGAAGCAAAACGGACACTTCGAAACTGTCAGGCCGAAATCCGGATAGTGGTCGGCGGAAAAGAGCGGAAAAACATGCTCCGGTCCGCGAATATCCTTCACGTGATGTTGCAGAACAGTGTCCTTGATATAAAAGACGGCTTGTATCACGGGGAGTATTCCATTAACTATCCCGGACAATATGTGGCAGATTTGAGGGGTATGTTCAGATCATAGTCAGGTTTAATAGGTTTAAGATATAATTTACAAGAGTATCAGAATTAAGTTATCATCTAATGGAAAAGGTTTTTACATAGATAGAAAATTATGATAATATTCAAGTTGTTGATGACGTTAAATTGAAATGGATATGCAATCACAGACGTCATCACGGCAGAGAATTGGATGGACAATATACACAAATGCGAAGTTGTGGGGTGTTTCGCAATTACTTATTGAATGGAATTAGAAAGGAAAAACCATGAAACAGAGATACGAAGAAGTAGAATTTGAAGTTATCATTTTTGATACAGAGGATGTTATTGCGACATCAATACCGGAAGACAACGAAGGACCGATTAATAGTGATTTTTAATCTCTGACGCAGAATTCTCGTGACTTGAGTCGTGAGATGAATGTGCAAAAATAATTTGTCTCTGACATGAGATTCAAACCTATAATGATAAAAAGAAAGCCGGGCAGGTAGTATATGCCCGGCTTCATTTGATTAGGCACGGCGAATCGTAGACGGGTGCCGCTTTGCCGAATAGTTACTTAAGATACCATTTCTGGGCAGTAGTTGTTGCCGCCTTCCGTGCTGCGACGTTGGTTCCGTCGGCAGTTTTGTTGCCGACCAGATGAAGTACCGTACCGAGCGCATTGGTGAACGTCACCGTCCCGTCGGAGTTCTGTGTGATAAGCCACCTCTGACCGCTCTCTGATGCCCACTTGCTCTGAATGATGTTCGCACCGTCAGTCTTCGTATTTCCTTTAACAGAGAGGCACAGGCCGGAGTTCACGTTCACAATGCGGTAGTATCCGCTGCCGCTGTACATGATATTGAATCTCTTTGCACCCGTATTGCTGTAGGTGTAAAGATTAATATTTGCACCATCTGCCTTCGAGGAAGAAGCTACATTGAGGGCGAACTTATTATTTTTCGAAGATCTGATCGCACGGATACCGTCGAAAGGAGCATTTACAGGTGATGTCTTCACAATATAGAATCTCTGAAGACCGCTGCTTGCAGATTCAGCCATGGACAGCGTCGTGCCCTTTGCAGCAGATGCATCGGACATTGCAACAGAGTATCCGGTTACGGCGTTCATGATTGCGAAAGAGTTATCCGACTTTTTCGAGAGTTTCCAGTTCTGGGCCTCCCTCGTGGTCTGATCGTAAAGCACGAGGCCTTTTCCCACTTCCCGGCTGTTCTGCTGTACTGCCAGTGCGAGTTCGCATTTGGCGTTGATGAACTTCCACGAGCCGTCGGAATTCTTAACAGCCTTGAACTTCATTGCCTCGGAACTGCTCCGGTCCGTGATATAGACTTTCGTGTTGTTGACCATCCTTCCGGAGAATGAGCACACAGCAGTTTTGGAGTTGTTTTTCGGAATCAGTTGGTATGTTTCTCCTGAAACCAGAGAAGATACGCAGTCTACGATTTCGAAAGTCTTTATCCTTGTACCCGTATAGTTGTTCTTACCCTTTATGGTGATTGTTGCGGTTCCCGGATTTGTGTTGTTTTTATATTCCGCAACATAATCCCTTCCCTCTGTGAGGGTTATTCCGCTGACTTTAATTGTCATCGCGGGCGTATAAGCTTTTCCCGAATAACCGTATGAGAGGCTGACCCCGGCTACGGAAGCATTAGAAATATCAATCTTTTGATTAATGTCGATTTCGGGAGTGTTAATGTCCTCGTCTGAATCATCATCAAGAGAAACTATTTCAGTCTCATTTTCGTCTCCTGCGGAAGCGCCGATCGTACTGATTTCAGATGTATCCTCATATTGAATGTCAGCTGCTTCAGATTGATCTTCTGCAGTAATTATGTCCGTTTCTTTCTCGTATTCTCCGGAAATATCTATCGTACTGATATCCGAAATACCCTCATATTGGCTGTCAGCAGTGAATTCAGTAACGGCTGTTACTTCGTTTTCTGTTTCCGCCGCGTGAACGGGATAAGCGGATATGTTTCCGGCTGTCAATGATGCTATCAGAAACAGTACGGAAAAGTTTTTCTTTACGGTTTTGTTCATACGCAGTTACTCCTTATTTGATCTTACATTATATTCATTCTTCAATCTGTCCGGCATAATACCCTGTACGTGCCGGCAGGACCGTCATGCATTAGTATTAGCCTGAGCTTTAGCATATGCATCAGCTGCTACGTAGTAGTAATATATTGAACCCATTGCCTGTTTCTCATTATTCGTGGCACCGGACTTGCCAAGGACCAGCTTGGCGTAGTCCAGAACAGATATCTCAACTGTTGAATCGCCTGCGTCTGTTGTCACAACAGCTTTAAATTTTTTGTTAAGATCTTTGGCTCCGATATTCGGAATAACGACTTTATACTTTCCTTTTTTGACTTTTTTGGCTACCACAGCATCATTGTCGACAGTCACATTCAAAGTCCCGGTATATCCCGGATCTGTATAGATGATAAGATTCAGAGCTGTATCTGTTTCGAGGGCCAGTGACATGCCGAGGCTGCTGATATCCGATACTGTGTCGACGCTGGGGCCGGATCCGATGCCGTTCAGGATTTCGTCAATTTTGTTAAGATACCCCGCCTTATCACGAAAAGTCATCCTCTTATGATCAGGATTTTCTCCGTCAAGACTCCAGTTGTTGGCCTCTGCCAGGAAGGGCTGTGTATAGAACCCGTAATCTGCAGTTGCATACGCCAGGGCTTTTGCTTCGTCTGTGGCGTCGTATTTAAATGCAAGGCTTCGCAGGTATTCCTCGACGGTATAAGTTGTGGATACCTGTGCTTCTTCACCGTGATCCAGGTAGTGGAAGACTGCGGTGATATCGTCTGCCATCTGTATGGCGTTTACATAGCATGTGAATTTGAACAGAGTGCCGTCATTGTTTTTTCTGTTCGGATCATAGTCCTGCCGGACGGGTTCACTGCCGTTAATTGTGAACTCCACGTAACTGTTGTCATAGTTAAAATCCGGGATATCCGGAAGTTTTACCATCATGTTGAGACCGATTTTGCCGCCCAGAATAAGGGAGGCTTTTTCAAATGTCGGAGGACCGTATCTGGTTTCGGACATCGGGTAGGCTTCAAGAAATGCCTGCTCATTGAATTCTTCTCTCGGCGTGTGATTTTTGAGGAACTCGGAATGTCCCATAAGGAAATAATGGGTGGAAGATTTTACGTCCCAGGTGCAATCCACATCATAATAAAGACTGCCGAGTTTCACAATATTCCAGGCGTGCGTATCACCGTTTCCATACCCGAATACAATCCTTGCGTCAATGCCGGCCTGAAGGCACATACGGTAGAAGAGGTTCGCATATCCGTCGCATACCGCCCTGTGCCGCATTCCTCTTCCGTTGTCGACAAG
>CAMYVI010000150.1 GCA_947302185.1 uncultured Lachnospiraceae bacterium | reverse complement strand
TGCGCATTCATCTCACGACTTAAGTCACGAGAATTCTGCGTCAGAGATTAAATCTCTTCCGAACACCGTTGTAAAATCCCGCGCTGTATCCCAGTACATATGTCCGTCATTATCGCTGAAATCATCCGGATCCAGTGATATACCTTCCCGCACCGCGTGCATATAGTTGAAATAGGGAATGCCCCTCTCTTCCATACAATCCTGCATATACGTTTCCGAGTCAGCAGTATTCGGCAGTCCGCTTAGATAAGTCGTCTCAGGAATCGGCGTAGTAACGGCAATCAGCGTAATCCCGTTCCTTTTGCAGAAATTATTCAGTCGGTCAAGCATCGGAAGAACATCACCTTCCACATTATCGGGGTTCCATTCGACCGGTTCATCTGACTTCTCACTCTGTTCTTCCGGTCTGGTAATCGACATAAAGCCGTCTGCCCGATAGGTCTGAAGTGCATTTGAAAACTGTGTTATATCATAATTCCTGTAAGCATCACTCTTCTTCTCTTCCCACCGGTCTTTTAAATTAAAAATCTGGTTCCTGTATAAATACCATTCAAAAAAAATATTACGGGAATCCTCTTTCAGCAGCTTGTCAAATGCATAAGCAAACTTGAGTCTGCCCATCGGAAACTCATGATAAATGCGGAGCGAGTCCGGATTTACCTGAGCCGGAAGGACCCAGTAGGACGGGTCTACCTCGAGAATCACATACTTAAGATCCGTATGCTCGGCTGCATAGCGGACAAGATAATAGGTATCGACCATTCTCTCATTTCCCAGGCATGCGTTAATTGCAGTAAAATCACATTCATTCTTCAGGATGATCGGGTCGATCCCGGCTTTTCCGTGGGAAGTTCCCACGATCAGTGTGTCATAATCCTGCTCACCCATAACATGAATTGTGTGACGCATCTCAAGATAAGGAAAAAGGAGCCGGCTCATATACAAACTGAGAAGCAGCACCGCCGTCAGGACCAGCGCGCAGGCTGTAATTCCGATTCCGTATTTTTTCTCAGAACTGCGCATAGATAAACCCCCCTTCCGAAAGAGGCGGCTGCCCCAGTACTGCGGGAAGAATCATAAGAACAACGTATAATGCCAGTCTGAGCGCGAGGGGTCTTCTCATGATTTTCTCCGATATATCTACTCCTCTCTCGCAAATAAAACTGACCGCAAACACGATCAAGCATCCTGCCGCCAGGACCGTCAGAGCTGCCGGGCCTGAGAAAGTACTGCCCGGCTGTCCGACCTGAATAGTCAGAATTTCCCCCGGTGTAAAATGTGTGACGGCATTTCTCATCATGACAAGTGCCATCTTAAGGGATAGTGCTCTGTCAAAGAACCAGCTTATGTTGACAATGATAAATGTGCGCAATACACAGAAAACATGCCAGCGAAGTGAATCCTCCCGTACATGGAGTCTTTTTTTCCATTCACGGAATCGCGGAACCAACAGACCGCTGATGCCGATAATAAGGCCGTTATACAGACCGTAGGCTATATACTGCCATGCAGCGCCATGCCACACGCCCACAATGAGAAAGACAATGACATTTGAAATTGCGATCGGTATCGTGCGGCCTGTCTTCCGCCCGAACTTTTTGCGGCACCACTTGCCGAATCTGCCCATCCAACCGGACAGCGAAATCGGGTAGAACACATAATCTTTCATCCATGAACCCAGTGTAATATGCCATCGGTGCCAGAAGTCTGTCAGGTTGACGGCAAAATACGGCTGTCGGAAGTTCTTATCAAGTTCGATACCGAAAAGAACAGCAATACCGGAAATAACATCAATTCCGCCCGAAAAATCTCCGTACAGATGAATCGAGTAAGCTAAAACAGCAGGGATCGAAAGCCCCGGATACATTTCGGGATTATCGAATATTGCGTTCACATAATATGCAGCCGTGTCAGCGAGGACCATTTTTTTGAACAGACCCCAGAAAATGAGCTGCATTCCGCGCTCCATATTGCGAATATCAAAGCGGTGCTCCTCGAAGAATTGGTGGGACAGCCGCCCATACCGGCCGATCGGTCCCTGCATGATCTGAGGGAAGAAAGATACAAAAAGCGCAAAATGAAGCAGATTCTTCTCGGCACCCTGACGCCTCCAGCATACATCCAGAAGATAACCCATCGACTGGAAAGTGTAAAAAGAAATTCCGAGGGGAAGGACCCATCTGAAAGACGGAAGATTCAGATGAAACAGCCCGTTCAGGTTTCCGACGGCAAAATTTGTATACTTGAGGACAGCGAGAATTCCGAAGTTCAGAATCAGTGTAAGCGCCGTAATCAGTCGCCTTCGGCCATCATCCTCTTCTCTTTCGAGGAGCAGACCGGAGTACCATGTCGTAACGGTTGTCGTCACAATAAATACCAATGCCCATCCGGCATTGGACAGATAGTATATATAACTCGCGATAAGAAGCCATGCCCACTGAGCTTTTTGGGGGATTACATAATAAATCAGCACAGTGAGGATGACAAATATTAAAAAAATAACAGAATTAAGTCCCATAACCCTAACGCCTTTCCGGCGTAATTATACCCTATAAGATCTGTACCTTACAACCATAAAGTCGGATTGTACCTCTAAAGAGTAACTTTAAGAATGATTTTACATCAGAAGAACTTGACATTATTTTTATTGACTATAAAATCAGATACAGATACAAGATAACTAAATACTGAAAAATGCAGAGCATAATGAATAGGAAGGTGAAAAATGAACAGAAAGTACATAGCAATAACTATTGCTGCTCTTATGGCAGTGGGAATTGCCGGATGCGGAAAGAAAGAGCAGCCCGCAGATACTGTAACGCCGACCGCAGCACCGACAGAGGCGCCTACATTAACGCCGACTGCTACGCCGGTCCCGGCTGCAGCGCTGCCGATTTATTCATTTGACGGAACAAATGCAGAAAAGGCTGTCACCGACTATCTTGCAAACACTTATCAAAGACAGGACAACAGCTCGGTCGTCATTCCTCATATGAATATTCTTAAAATGGAAGACAGAGAAGCTACATTGGTAGTGTGGGGTGCGTTCCGTGTCTGCGAGTATACGCTTAAAGACAGCGCGATGACACTTATCGGAGGCTACGACGCTGACAGACGTTTCACGCTTGATAAGAACAGTAACGGGACGTTCACAGTCGCTGACTGCGTTGAAGTAAAAGATTTTTCGGATGAAACGGAGCTTGCGAATCTCTGCGATGGGGACAATGATCTCCTTGAAGCATTCAAGGATCAGAATAAGCACGATATCGATATCAGCCCCTTGCCGTCTATCCGCGGAAATGATTTCGCATATTACGGATATGATAATAATCTCATGATCCAGTCCGGTTCCGACGGAACATCATCAAATATCAGAGTTCCGAGAGTTATCTTCAGCACAAGCGGAGCAAAGAAAATGTATCTCAATACCGATGCATATGTTCGCACAGCTCCCGATGAGCAAGGTCATGCATATTATATGCTCCTCTCAGGAGCCGAAGTAAATGTCACCGGAATGACTGAGACATGGGCACGCGTGAATGTTGAAAACAGGACCGGTTACGTTGCAGCTACTGCACTTTCGGATACTGCACCGTCAGCTACACCGACACCGACCCTGACGCCAACTCCGTCACCTAAGCCTACGGAAGAACCCTCTAATCCCACAGTTGCAGGTACGGTTTCCGATTTGTATTCCGACCATATCATCATTGAGAAAGGTGACGAGACGCTTCAGTACTTTATTACGGCCGACACATATATGACTACGGAAGATATTCCCGAAGGTTCAGCCGTGGAAATAACATATTATATAGACGGTAACGGACAGGCTATCGCCACTGATATAGTCGTTATTTATATACCCGATGAATATGAAGTAATCGAAATCGATGACAGCAGTGATGACAGTTCAATTCCGGAAATCGATGAAGGTGAAGAATACGAGGAAGTTGAACTCGAGCCGTGATATTTCAGAGTTTAATTTTTGCATTCATCTCACGACTGAAGTCACGAGATTTCTGCGTCAGAGTATAAAAGGGATGCTGCTATTTTGCAGCATCCCTTTTTCTTCGGTCGTGACTTACGCACAGAAGGCGGCACTCGTCTTCAGATTATATTGATAAAAAATGTAATAACAAGACTGTTTATGAAATCCGCAAAAAGACTTCCCACTATCGGAATAAGAAGGTACGCCTTAACGGATGGAACATATTTGTCACAGATCGCCTGCATATTGGCCATGGCGTTCGGAGTAGCCCCCATACCGAAACCGCATGTACCTGCGCTTATGACAGCCGCATCATAATCGCGCCCCATTACATTGAACAGTATAAAACGGGCAAAAATAAACATGAATACAGTCTGCGCGGCAAGCAGAATAATCAAAGGCAATGCAAGCTCGGCAAGCTGCCAGAGCTTCAGAGTAATCATGGCAATTCCCAGGAAAAGGCTGAGACAGATACCGCCCAGATCGTTTATCTCGCCCATGTAAACAGTAAACTTTCCGGTATACTCGCTGATGTTACGCATGACCGCTGCTACGATCATGGCTCCGATATAAACCGGAAACGTCATGCCGGTCTTGGAGAGCGCCCAGGATACTATCGTGCCGATACCGATGGCTATAATTACCTGAAAAACTGCCGGCGCATAATTGCTGTACTGACGCTCATGCTTCTCCTCTTCCTCCACAAGCATTGTATCGTCTTCCTCAACGGCTGTCTTCAGCAGATCCTTTTTAGTAATCAGACTGTTTCCTATCGGACCTCCGATCAGACTTCCCGCTATCAGACCGAATGTTGCAGCAGCAGTGCAGACCGTTGTGGCCCCTGTGAGGCCGAAGTCCTCGAGGACCGGACCGAATGCGCCGGCTGTGCCGTGTCCTCCGACCATCGGGATGGAACCCGTGCACATACCGATGAGTGCATCGATTCCGAGTATTTTCGAGAGACCGACAGCCATGGCGTTCTGGCCGATGATCAGTATGATAACAAACGCAAGAAAGACCGCCAGTGACTTCCCACCTGCTTTGAGCACTTTAAGATTTGCCTGAAAGCCTACCGATGTGAAGAAAAATACCATGCACACTGTACGGAGCGTCTCATCAAATGAGAGTTCAAGAACACCGGTCACATACAAAATACAAGAGATGATGGCAAATATCAGACCGCCGATGACCGGAGACGGTATACAGAACCTTTCAAAGAAACTTACCCTCTTTTTGATAAAACCGCCGAGCATCAGGGCAACGACCGCCAGCGCCATTGTCTGATACATATCAAATGTAAACGTCATACCGTCTCACCTCACATTCCCGGGGGAATCTCAACTCCCGCCTCTTCATAATATCTTTTTGCACCGGGATGTAAAGAAACCGTTATCCCGTCAAGACCCGGTTCCAAAGTAAGCGGCAGAGCATACTGTATGTCAGAAGCCCGTTCAAAGAGCTCTTTCGTGAGTATGTATGCAGTATCATCAGAAATCTTGCTTCCTGCCAGCAAAACAGATTTTACACCGACAGTCGGAACTTCCTCAGTCTGACCTGTATATGTATTCGCCGGGATTGTCTGTGCTTCATAGAAATTATAGGAATCAGTGAGGATCGTCAAAGCGTTTCCTTCGACCGGAAGCAGACGGACAGGAGACTCTTTTGCGAGATTTTCAATTGCAGAAGTCTGAATACCGGCTGTAATGAACATAGCGTCAATATCGCCCTTCTTAAGTGCATTCGCAGCTTCGATATATGTCATGTTACGTGTTTTCAGGAGAGAGCCTGAAATTCCGTAGGCACTCAGGATCTGCTCTGCATTCCGGGCAGTACCGGACTCTTCCTCGCCCACGGAAACGGTTTTGCCGCGAAGATCGGAAACCGACTTTATATCGGAATCGTCTCTGACGACGATCTGGCAATATTCCGTGTAAAGAGAAGCGAGTGCCGTGAACCCGTCCTTTCCCTCTCTGACTGCTTCATCTATCATATCAGTCTGTGCAAGTCCGACAGCGATATAATTCTCTGACAACAGCCGGATATTTGCAGCGCTTCCTGCAGTCTGCTTAACATCGAATACAAGGTCAGTGTCCTCTGACACGTATTGTGTAAAAGCATCACCGAAAAGGTAATAGTTTCCTCCGATACGGGCGGCTCCGAAACGAATCCTTTTGGCAGAGCCGCAGGCTGTCAGAATGCTTAAAATAAGCACAGGCAACAGCAGCGTGATCAATTTTCTCATATGCTGCCCCTCCTTTGTATAAAAATA
>CAMYVI010000149.1 GCA_947302185.1 uncultured Lachnospiraceae bacterium | reverse complement strand
TCCGTGCAGGTCTTATGGGACCGATCGCAGGTATCGGCGACTCTCTGGTAGTCGGAACGGTTATTCCGATTCTCCTCGGTATCGCAATGGGTATGTCCGGCGGCGGATCACCGCTCGGCGCAATTTTCTATATCATTGTATGGAACCTTTTCGCTTACTTCGGAATGCGTTACCTTTACAATACAGGCTATAAGCTCGGCGGTCAGGCAGTTGAATTCCTGGTCGGCGCACAGGGCGAAGCTATCCGTGATGCAGTCTCCACTCTCGGTGGATTTGTTATCGGTGCAGTTTCAGCTACATGGGTCTCCGTAACGACAGCGTTCAAGCTGGTCAACGCTGAAGGCGAAACCTACCTGAGCCTTCAGTCCAAGCTGGACGAAGTATTCCCGGGACTCCTTACGGCAGTTGTAATTATCATCTGCTGGTGGCTCATGGCAAAGAAGAAGAGATCCCCGATTCAGGTCATGCTGATTCTCGTGGCAGTTGCCCTGATCGGCTGCTTGATCGGATTCTTTGATCCGGGTCTTACATATTAATCTGTCAGTATCGTTTCCCGCATTCGGGGAGCAGAGCTCACATCGAGCCTAAATGACATTTGTTACTGGAACGACCGAACAGGGACGGGAACATATGATTCCTGTCCCTGTTGTATAAAGAGGTGTTTTTATGAACAGGGAACTTCTTATTGAAGAGGCAAAGCTGCAGGAAGCAGCTCTTAAGCGTCTCGGACACTGGGCTGCGATTGGCATGGCAGTCTCGTCAGTGGGAGTAGTCCTTATATATTTTGCCGCCACATCGGCGGTGAAGAGAATCTGGCTCATTGTTCTGGGAGTGCTGATTCTGCTTCTGGGAGCGTCGGCAGTCATTACGATCGGACTCGGAATCAGGAACGGCAGGAACAATGTTCGCAAGATACTCAGGGCAATAGAACAGGACGGAAATCCGGGGAAAGCTATCTCTGAGGAAAAGACTCCCGATGAGAGAGCTCCGGAGGAAAGCATTCCGGAGGGTTGAACCCCGGCCACATAATGAGAAGGGCTTAGTTGTAGTGAATCAGTCCGATGCGGACTGAGAAAGGTTTGAAATGCAGGAGTATTCGATTTTGTTTCTGGACATCGACGGGACCGTTCTGGATACACAAAACAGAATTTCCGCGAACCTGAAGCAGCTTTTTAAGAAATTGAATCGGGATGAGATACCGATTGTATTGAATTCTTCCAGATCACCTGCCGGTTGCTTGGATATCCGCAGAGAAACCGGGCTTCAAAGTGCCTGCATTTGTTACGGCGGGGGACTGGTCGTGGGCGACAGAGAACAGATTGTTGCCGAGTGCGGAATTCCTGTAGAGGACGCTCTGAGATTGTATCGCTGCATTTGCAGTCTTCCGTATGATATCAGTGTCAGCTTTTTCGTTTATGATGTCTGGATGACTGACAATAAGACACATCCCATGATCGTGCGCGAGGCGGAGATTACAGGATGCGAACCGGTAGAGTGCAATTTTGAGAGTATAGGCACGCTTACGAAATACATTCATAAGATATTATGTATCGGGGAGCATGAGGCGCTTGATGAGCTTGCCCGTATGAAAGATGAGAAGTTTAAGGGGATGCAGATGCTGTTCTCTAAGCTGGATTATCTGGAGATTACGAGCAGCGAGACTTCGAAGGGCAACGCGGTGCGCTGTGTGTGCGATTACTACGGCGTGTCTCCTGAGGATACCGTGGCGGTCGGGGACGGGATGATTGACCGTTCCATGCTTGAGGCCTGCGGGCTTGGCATAGCGATGGGGAATTCACCGGAGGAGCTGAAACGAATAGCAGACGTGGTGGCTCCGCATGCGGATGACGACGGGCTGTACGAGGCGCTGAAGGATCTGCATTTTCGAAGGGCATGAGGTGAGAGCAAGAGGTCGACGTGAGGGCGTCGGCCTCTTTTTTTGCGGGGGAGCCCAGTCGGGGACGGTAAGACAATATACACTAAAGACCGCAATTGCGAAGCTCTATCGGTGGGACTATAATAGTAAAGGAATCGACTCATAGGATAAAAAAACAGAAGACTTACGCAGTATGTGAAATGCACGGGCTGCTCTTTTTTAGTACGGAGTCCGTGAGGACGGACTCGCAATCTACTATTATGGAATTACAAAAATAGGCTGTTTCACTGTAATTCTCTCGGGACAGGTGAACTGCCGATAATGATCTGATAAGGTTGGAGGAGATTCGTATGAGTGTGAAGAGATGGACTGAATCATTGAAAAAACATGGTTCGCGCTGTTCTTTTTTTCGTGAAAATGCAGTCTCTTATCTGATCTTAATATGCCTGATCTCAATATTACTGAGTTCCTGCACAAAGGATTCGGCTGTACACCCTTCGGAGCACGGCAGAACAGATACGAGCGTGCAGGAAGCAATACAGGATAAGCTTCCGGACAAATTTCGCAAATATCGTTTAGATGGCACTCTGATTTTTTCGGTTCCCGAATCCTGGGATCTCTTCATGGAGTCGGAGAGCGATGTATCTTTTGAGTTTGAAAATGGTTTCTTTGAGGCGAAAATAGTCCGGAAGAAGCAGAAGAATACTCCGGAAGACGCACTTGACTCGGTACTGACAGTATGGTCGGAAAAATATGATGTACTCTCAAAGGATACAATAACCGTTGACGGGCATGATGCGGTTTATGAGCAGGTAGAGCAGCCGTTCTCAGAAAATCTTGTATTCAAATATGATGCGGTTGTGATTGATGCAGCTGACAGGTACTATGTTATGTACCTGCAGACAAGCAACAAGGAAGAGGTGGGGAATAGCGGCATATTTGATGCCGTTTTAGAATCTGTCGGTTTTGAAAATTCGGATTCGGAAAACGTTGAGGAATCAATCGGCGGTGAAGAATCAAAACCGTCAGATCTTGCAGATGACGCTCAGCCGAAGATTGAAAACGAAATAGTTCCGGAGAGCGATATTATCAAAGCAGTGGGCTTTTCTTTAGACTCTGTTCCTGCATATGACGGAGAACCTTTTACGGAAGTTAACGGAAATATTCCGTACTTTCAGGAAAAAGAGCTTACTTCGGCTGCTTTTAAGAGATTTACGGTCCTTGACAAATCGGGCAGGTGCAGTACGGCGACAGCCTGTCTGGGACCTGAAACGATTCCTTCAGAGCCTCGCGAGTCAATCGGAATGATAAAGCCGTCGGGCTGGCACACAGTAAAATATGACGGTATTGACGGCAATTATCTGTACAACAGGTGTCATCTGATCGGCTTTCAGCTTTGTGGGGAAAATGCAAATGAACTGAATCTCATAACCGGAACCAGATACATGAATACACAGGGAATGGAGCCATTAGAGACAAATACGGCTTATTACATTCAAAGAACAGGAAATCATGTATTGTATCGTGTGACACCTGTATTTGACGGGAAGGATCTGGTCGCAAAGGGAGTATTGATGGAAGCGCGGTCTGTGGAGGAAGATGATTATTCGTTCTGTATTTTCTGCTACAATGTGCAACCGGGAATAGTTATTGATTATTCTACAGGAGACAGTCGCCCGGAATAATCCTGTCAGAAATCGGAAAGACCGCTTGGATGCATGATCAATGTGAACCACGATGGAATGGCTTATTGCGTGGGAAGCAATGAATGTATACATCGAACTGTGAATGATAGAAAATGTCAGATACATTGATAACACATTTAAGAATCCGTCAGATTGTAATCGAATAACGAATATGAGAGGAATTAAGATGGATAATTCAGCTAAGAAACACAGTATTTTATGGTGGATCGGCAGAGTTCTTTTATGGATCGTTTTCTTTCCTGTGATGTTTATGCTGTTCCTCATCCGCACGAAAAAGCTGCCCATTTCCGCTAAAATTCCGTTCCTGCTGGCCCATATCGGACTCTGGGCAATTGCCGGCTACATCGGTTTTTTGAGCGATAACCAACCGCCGGTCATAGAAGCCCGTGAAACCGCAGCCAACTACGGTACGACCATCGAACTGAAGGATGTAGCCGTAATCTCGGATGAAAAGGATGATGCGCCGAGCATGGCCATCACATATTGCGATCCGAAAGCCGGAACGATCGGTGACGACGGCCAGTCAGTTACGTTCAGCAAGGTCGGCGATTATACAATCAGGGTAACAGGTCAGGACAGTTCCGAAAACGTCGCAGAGCTGGAAATTCCTGTCAAAATTACCGATGGAACGCCGCCTGTCATTAAGGCGAAGAAAGCGGAATTATCCGTCATGGACAGCATCCCTTTTTCTGATCTCGCATCGGCAAAATATGAGGTGGAAAGTTCTCCTGAACTAAAAATTATCGCATGTGATGGCGATGCGGAGATTGCAAAAGGCGGGAAATCGATTGTTTTTAAGGAGACAGGTGATTATACAGTCGGCCTGATGGCAACGGACAGTTCAGATAACGGAGTCAAGGATAAGGTTACCGTCAGAGTATTCAATGATACTATTCCGGACATCAAGCTTTCAAAGACCGCTATCTCTATTTCGGATACGGATAAAGACGTGGATTTTACGAAATATGTGTCTTCAGAGAGTGCTGTTTACGGGGATCTGACAGGTGATGTGGTCATCGATTCTTCAGCAGTAAAATACGGGATACCGGGTAAATACACTGTCAATTATTCGGTCTCTGACAAGGATGGCAACAAGAACCGGGCTGAGTTGGAAGTAACTGTAAAGGACACGACTGCCCCGAGTATTTCGATTTTCAGTACGGAATTCGTTTTAACGGAAGGGGACGGCAAGCCGGATTATCTCAGCGGACTTACTGCATCGGACAGCAACGAGGGAGACCTGACAGGCAAAGTGAAAGTGGATGATTCTGCCGTGGACTATAACAAGGCGGGAACTTATGTCGTAGTTTATTCGGTAGTTGACAGTGCCGGGAATGCCGCAAAGCATGAGGCGACTGTAACTGTGCGTGAGAAAGCCGCTGAGAGGAGCATTCCGTCATCAGATAATAACGGGTCACAGACTTCTGACGGGGATTCTGGATCACACATTTCTGACGATGATGCCGGGTCACAAACTACCGCAGAGAATATCGGCTCGCAGACTTCCGAAGCAGTTTCCGGGCAGGGTGTGCCGAACCGGGACGTGCAGGCGGATCATCCCGATACAGAGACGGAAGCAACGTATATACTTAATAAGAATACAGGGAAATTCCATTATCCGTGGTGTGCGAGCGTAAAGACGATGAAAGAGAAGAATGCAGAGTATTTTAGCGGGACTCGCGACGAGGCGATAGCCCGCGGGTATGATCCTTGTAAGAGATGTAACCCTTAAGCTTTTTTAGTTGAAGTGTTGCATATGAAGCGCGCATAAGCTACATTTGTGATGAACAGTATGTGCATACTACAAGAAAGACTTAGGCGTTTTTGATAAAGAGGAGGTATTATATTGAATTACATATTTATTTCACCTGCTTACCCGGTTACCTGTACTCATTTCTGTGATCGTCTGCATGAATTAGGTGTGAATGTTCTCGGAATAGGAGATGTTCCTTACGATTCCCTTAATGATTCATTGAAAAATTCTCTGTCGGAGTACTTTTACGTTCACTCGTTGGAGGACTATGATCAGATATATCGGGCTGTCGCGTTCTTCATTCATAAATATGGCCGCATAGACTGGCTGGAGTCGCTGAACGAGTACTGGCTTCCGGTAGATGCCCGGCTTCGTACAGACTTCAATATAGCTGTAGGTACTCGGGAAGACGGGATTGGAAGCCTCGTTCAGAAATCAGAGATGAAGAAAATCTTTCTGGAATCCGGAATCCCGACCGCTCGTCAGCATATTGTTACAGATCTTGAAGCGGCAAAAGCCTTCATTGAGCAGGTCGGTTATCCTGTCATAGTCAAACCTGACATAGGGGTAGGTGCGAACGGAGCTGTGAAAATTAATTCGGAGGAGGAACTGGTCTCATTCTATAATGAACTTCCTTCCTTACCCTATGTTATGGAGGAATTCCTGGACGGGGATATTTGTACATATGATGCTGTGATTGATTCACACTGTGAGCCGCTGTTCGAATCTATGTGTACATATGCTCCGGTCATAGACTCGGTACAGAATGATGAGAATATTCATTTTTATACGACTGCTGAAGTGCCCGAAAAGCTGGGTGAGCTGGGCAGGAAAGCGGTAAAGGCATTTGGGGCTGATCGGCGGTTTATTCATTTCGAATTTATAAAATTAGAGAGAGACTATGACGGAATAGGAAAGGTCGGAGACTATGCCATTATGGAGGTCAATATGC